>NZ_JASCOY010000159.1:0-7018 GCF_029960075.1 Pseudomonas sp. PS02290 | reverse complement strand
GAGCGGGACCGGAGTGAAGGAACCCTGAGGAACGAAGGGCCCAACCAGGAGCAAGCACCCTTGGTTACTTGGGGTGCTTTTCCAAGTAACTCGCCGAAGGCGAAACGGTCTGCCCCCAGGCAGACGCTTTTGATCTTGATCTCGCGGCGCAGCCAAAAAAAGAGCCGAGCTGTTGCCCCACCAACACCCGCCACACAAATTGCCCCGCCAGCAACCCGAAACCCGCCTGACACACCGCATTTACCGCTGGAAAAACCCGGCATGCCTTGTGCAATGACCCTGATCCCGGACCAAAGGCATCAGGACCCATGCGAGAACGCGCCCCCACATTGCGACTGCCCGACCCTCGGCCCCGGTCGTGGACCCAACCCACCGCCATCCTCGGCGTGGCCACCCTCTGCAGCCTCATGCTCGGCTGCGGACAAAGCACCTCCACCGTCACCCGCAGCGAACAACCCGTCAAAGGCGGCACACTCGTCTATGCCACCGACCGCGAACCGACCTGCCTCGACCCCCACGTCGCCGGCGACATGCCCCAAGTGTTCATCGGCCAACAGTACCTCGACTCACTCGTCTCCATGGACGCCGAAGGCCGCATCGGCCCCTGGCTTGCGAAAAGCTGGGAAATCTCCGACGACGGCCTGACCTACACCTTCCACCTGCGCAACGACGTGCACTTTACCGACGGCACCCCGTTCAACGCAGCCGCGGTCAAAGCCAACCTCGACCACATGGCCAATCCCAAAACCCAGTCCAGTACAGCGGGCGGCTACATTCGCCAATACCGCAGCACCGACGTGATCGACGCCGACACCGCCGTCGTCCACCTCGCGACGCCCTATGCCGCCTTCCTCGAAGTGCTCGCACAGGGCTTCCTCGGCATCGAATCCCCGACGGCCCTTCAGCGCCCCCGTGACACCAACTGCGAAAGCCCGGTCGGCAGCGGCCCCTTCAAAATCGTTCGCTGGGACCGCCAGAGCCAGGTCGAACTGGTGCGCAACCCCGACTACAACTGGGCGCCGCCCACCGCCAAACATCAGGGCCCGGCCTGGCTGGACCGCGTGGTCTGGAAATTCATCCAGGAGCCCTCGGTGCGCTTCGCCTCGCTGCAGGCCGGTGAAGTTGACGTCATCGAGGCGCTGCCCCCGGAATCCCATGAAGCGGCCCGACGCAATCCCGACCTGCAACTGATCATCGCCCAGCGCCCCGGCAACCCCACCAACGGCACGCTGAACATCACCCGCGCGCCGTTCAACGACCTCAAGGTGCGCGAAGCGTTCGTGCGCAGCGCCGACATCGATGGCGCCCTGAAAAGTGTGTACTTCAATGAATTCCCTCGCGCAGGCGGACCCTTGAGCCCGGCCACCCGCTTCTACAGCCCGGACTTCCAGCACGCCCAGGATTACGACCCTGCCAGGGCTGCACAACTGCTCGATCAGGCCGGCTGGACCCAACGGGACAGCGACGGCTATCGGACGAAGGAGGGCAAGCGCCTGCAAGTTCATGTGGTCATGGGCAACCGCACGCCACCCTCCGAATACACCCTATGGGAACAGGTCCAGGCGACCACGCGGCAAGCCGGCTTCGAGCTGATCATCGACCAGATGAGCGACGTGCAGGCGACCAAGCGCCAGGCCGATTGGGACTACGACATTCGCCTCGGCTACTGGAACACCAACACCGCCGACGTACTGCGCATCATCTTCGGCAGCGAGTTCATTCGTCCCGCAGGGGTGGGTGGCTACCACCAGAACACCGCCGGCTTCAGCGACCCGGCGTTCGACTCGCTGGTGCAGCAGGCCCTCGCCACCCAGGACGCCGAGCAGCGGCGGGCGCTGTATTACAAGGCGCAACAGATTGCCTCCCGCCAATACCTGCAACTGACCACGTACCCGCAGAGCACTCGACTGGGCATCTACAAAACCACCCAGGGCGTGCGGCTGGAAACCTCGCTGGCGGTGACTTACCTCTATGACGCATGGGTGAACAAATGACCAATACAGCGTCGAGCAACGGGCTGACCAACGCGCTGGACAACAACCCTGAGGCCGCCCCTCAGACGCCGTCCGCGAACCCGCGTCGCGAGCGATTGCAGCGGCTGGGCAAGCGCGCGTTGTGGCGCCTGGCGGGCGGGATTCTGGTGCTGTGGGCGGTCGCGACATTGACCTTCTTCGCCTTGCGCCTGATGCCCGGCGATCCGGTGCTGGCGATCCTCGGTGGACCGAGTGGCAACCCGACCGCCGAAACCATCGCCGAGGCCACCCGCGAATACGGCCTGGATAAACCGCTGGCCGTGCAATACGCGCTGTACCTCGGGCGGCTGGTGCAAGGTGATCTGGGGATGTCCTATTCCCAGCATCTGCCGGTGACCCGCGTGCTCGCCGAGCAATCCTGGCCGACGCTGGAACTGACCTTCACCTCCCTGGCGCTGGCGTGGCTGCTGGTGCTGGCGTTAACGGTGCTCACCGCCGGGCGCCGCCGCTGGGTTAGCACCCTCGCGTCGCTGGCAGAAACGGTATCCGCCGCGCTGCCGCATTTCTGGCTGGGGATTCTGCTGCTGGCCGTGTTCGCGTTTGGCTTGCGGCTGTTTCCGCCGGCGGGCAGTGACGGCTGGCGGACACTGGTGCTGCCGTCTTTCGCATTGGCGATTCCGCTG
The DNA here is from genome assembly GCF_029960075.1 of Pseudomonas sp. PS02290. Taxonomy (NCBI): domain Bacteria; kingdom Pseudomonadati; phylum Pseudomonadota; class Gammaproteobacteria; order Pseudomonadales; family Pseudomonadaceae; genus Pseudomonas; species Pseudomonas sp. PS02290. Next base: position 4,362 of record NZ_JASCOY010000159.1, on the reverse strand, counting down.
GCCGGTTTCATCGCCCAGGTCACCCGCGAATCCCTGGACCTGACCCTTGAACAACCCTTCGTGTTGACCGCCAGAACCCGCGGGCTGAGCGACTTCAACGTGCGCTTCAAACACGCGCTGCGTCATGCCGTGCTGCCGGGCATCTCGCTGTCAGGCTGGGCCATCGGCGCGCTGATCAGCGGCGCCGTGGTGATCGAGGTGATCTTCTCCCGCAAGGGCCTCGGACGTCAGTTGTACCAGGCCGTGCAAGCCCAGGACCTGCCGCTGACCATCGGCATCAGCCTGGTGGTGGCCGCCGGTTATGTGCTGGCCAACATTCTGGTCGACCTGCTTTACCAATGGGTCGACCCTCGCCAACAGGAGAACCCGTGATGAGCGACCTGATTCTCGACACGCCGCTGCCCGCGATCCGGGTCCAGCGCACGCCGCGCACCTGGCGAATCGGCCCGTCGCTGGCCCTGGCCTTTTTGCTGCTGGTCATCCTCGCCGCCCTGGCGCCACAGTGGTTCGCCCACAGCGATCCGCTGGCGATCGTGCCGCGCGATGCGTTTCATCCACCGGGCTGGGCGCACTGGTTCGGCACCGACCAATCGGGGCGGGACATTTTTTCCCGAGTGATCTACGGCACGCGCCAGTCGCTGTTCATCGGCCTGGCAGCGACCGCCATTGCCATTAGCATCGCCATCGTTCTCGGCCTGCTCGGCGGATTGGGTGGCGCACGGGTCGACCGCGCCGTGGGCTGGGTGCTTGAAATGCTGTTTGCCTTTCCCAGTCTGATTCTGGCGCTGCTGTTCGTGGCGATTTTTGGCAGCGGCATCGGCCCGCTCATCGTTGCCACCGGTCTGGGCGGCGCCCCCGGTTATGCGCGCATGGTCCGCGGCCAGGTGCTGGCGGTGCGCAATGCCGGCTACATCGAATCGGCGAAGGCCCTCGGCCATCCACCACTGCGCATCATCACCCGGCAACTATTGCCCAACGCCATGCGGCCGCTGATCGTGACCCTGACCATGGGCGTCGGTCAGGCCATCGTCTGGGCGTCGGCGCTGAGCTTCCTCGGCCTCGGCGCGCGTCCACCGGCGCCGGAATGGGGAACCATGTTGTCGATGGGCCGCGACTTTATCGCCAACGCGTGGTGGCTGACGTTTTTCCCCGGCTTGTTCATCGTCCTCACCACGCTGTCGACCACGGTCGCCGGTCGTTACCTGCAACAACGTCTGGAGGGCCGACTGTCATGAGCGAGCCGAAACGTTTGATCGTCGAAGGCCTGTCCATCGAATTCGCCGGGCAGTCGGTGGTGCGTGATCTGTCGTTCACCCTGGAACCGGGCAAGACTCTCGCGCTGGTCGGCGAATCCGGCTCGGGCAAGAGCGTGACGGCGCGCAGCCTGATCGGCCTGGCGGGCGAGGGCGCGCGGGTCACGGCGCGCCGGCTGAGTTATGCCGGACGTGATCTGCTGGCGCTGTCGGAGCGCGGATGGCGTGACTTGCGCGGCCGGGAAATCGGTTTCGTGCTGCAGGATGCGCTGGTGTCCCTGGACCCGTTGCGCCCGGTGGGCAAGGAGATTCTCGAAGTGCTGCAGACCCATGGCTGGGGCGATCGCGTCAGCCGGGGCGAGCGGGTTATCGAATTGCTGGAGACCGTCGGCGTGCCCGAGCCACGGCTGCGCGCACGGCAGCGGCCTGACCAGCTTTCCGGAGGATTACGTCAGCGCGCGCTGATTGCCAGTGCCTTGGCGATGAATCCCGGACTGGTGATTGCCGACGAGCCGACCACCGCGCTGGACGCCACGGTGCAGGCGCAGATCCTCGACGTCCTGCAACATATCCGCCAACGCGGCGACTCGCTGTTGATCATCAGCCATGACCTGGCCGTGGTTGCGCAACTGGCCGATGAGGTGCTGGTGCTGCGCCACGGCGAAGTGGTCGAGCAGGGGCCGATGGAGCAAGTGCTGCGCAACCCGCGTCATGCCTACACCCGCTCATTGCTGGATGCCGTGCCCGCCGAACATGCGCGCGGGACGCGGCTTTCATCGGCGCAGGGTGGGTCGGGGCAGGGTGCGTCAGCGCTGCAGGCTCGGGCGGGGGTGGATTCTCCGGTGTTGCTCAAGGCTACCGGGCTGGGCAAGCGCTACGTCGGCCCCGATCAACAGGTGCGGCAGGTCGTCGATGGCGTCAGCTTCGAGCTGCGTGCGGGCCGCACCCTAGGCATCGTCGGCGAGTCCGGTTCCGGCAAGACCACTGTGGCGCGCATTGTGCTGGGCCTGTTGGAGCCCGATGCCGGCGCGGTGCAGTTTCTCAATGTGCCGTGGACGGGGGCGGGCAGCGGGCGCGTCGAGGAGAAAACCCGGCGCCTGCATCGGCGCGACATCAGCGTGATTTATCAAGACCCCCTCAGCTCGTTCGACCCGCGCTGGAGCGTCGGCCAGATTCTCGCCGACGCCCTGGATGTGGCCGGCATGCCGTTCGAGCAACAGCGCGCGCGGATTGCCCAGCTGCTTCATGAAGTTCGTCTTCCGGTTGAGCTGTCGAGCCGTCGGCCGTTGCAGTTGTCCGGCGGACAGCGTCAGCGCGTGGCCATCGCCCGGGCCATCGCCAGCAACCCGAAAGTGATCATCTGCGACGAGCCTGTCTCGGCGCTGGACGTGTCCGTCCAGGCCCAGGTGCTCGATCTGCTGGCGGATCTTCAGGCGTCGCTGGGCCTGGCGTATCTATTCATTTCCCATGATCTGGGGGTGATTCGCCACGTCAGCGATGAAGTGCTGGTCATGCGTCACGGCCAGGTGGTGGAGCGCGCGCCGGTCGAGACGCTCTTCGACAGCCCCCGACACGAATACACCCGACGCCTGCTGGGTGCGGTTCCGCGTCTGCCCGGTACCGGCGCCACACTGGTGGTGCCGCCGCTGGAACCGGAAAGCGCGGTGCTGCTGTTTGATGAATCCCGGCTGTGGAAAATCGCCATTTAGGTTCGAATTCAGAACAAGGATCTGCCATGAGTACGTTGTCTGCTGTACCCAAACCTGCGGTCGTCACCGTCGCAGAACTCAACGCGCGACTGGACCGCCTGCTGCCGGACATCGCCGCAGGGGCGGCCCGGCGCGAACGTGATCGGCAATTGCCCTATGAGGCCGTCGCGCAGATTGCCAAGGCTGGTGTGTTCACTGCGCGCATTCCCGTGCGCTTCGGTGGCGCCGGGGCGACGGTCAGGGAAGTCATCGCGCTGCTGATCCGCATCGCGTCCGCTGATTCCAACGTGGCCCAGGCGTTGCGCCCCGGATTCGGCTTCGTCGAAGGCCTGCTGGCCTCCCGGGCTGAAGACGCCGAGGCTGAGCGCGAGCGCTGGTTTGCCCGCTACCTGCAGGGCGCGGTGGTGGGCAATGCCGGCTGGGAAGTGGGCGGCGTCAACGGCGCGATCAGCGCGCGTATCGTCCGCGATGGCGACGATTACCGGGCGAGCGGCAGCAAGTATTACAGCACCGGTTCGCTGTACGCCGACTGGGTCAGCGCGGTGGCGCTGGATGAGAACGATCAGCCGGTGTCATTCATCCTGCCTCGCGACCGTCAGGGCCTGGAGTTGGTCGATGACTTCGACGCCATGGGCCAACGCCTGACGGCCAGTGGCACCACGCATTTGCACGATGTGCAGGTCAAGGCGGAGGAGATTCGCACCCGCACGGTGGAGGAGGGCAAACGCACCATCGTTACGCCGTTTCTGCAGGTGTTCCTGGCGGCGGTCAACGCCGGCATCGCGCGCAATGCCTTGAACGACGCGGTGAGTTTCGCCCGGGACCACGCACGGCCGATCAAGCACAGCACGGCAACGCGCTCGGTGGATGATCCTTACGTCGAGCTGAGCGTCGGCGACATTGCGGCCCGCGCCTTTACGGCGGAAGCGGTGGTATTGCACGCCGCCGCCTCGATCGACCGGGCGTGGGCCGCCGAGCTGGACGCGGTGGCGGTGGATCAAGCCGCCGTTGATGTGGCTCAGGCGCAGTACATGGCTGCCGAGTCAGCCTTGAAAGCTGCAGAGCTGGTGTTCGATGTAGGCGGTGCTTCGACGACGGGGCGGGCGCACAATCTGGATCGTCACTGGCGCAACGCGCGCACGGTGTCCAATCACAATCCGCGGCAGTGGAAGGCGGCGGCGGTGGGGGCCTGGCAGCTCAAGGGGACACCGCCGCCGACGTCCGGGTTGTTTTAAAGGCGGTAAACGCGAGATCAAGATCAAGATCCAGATCTTTAAGATCAAGAGCGTCTGCCTGGGGGCAGACTGTTTCGCCTTCGGCGAGTTACTTGATAAAGCCCCAAGTAACCAAGGGCTTGTGCTCCTGGTTGGGCCCTTCCTTCGTCAGGGTTCCTTCACTCC
>NZ_JASCOY010000158.1:0-7159 GCF_029960075.1 Pseudomonas sp. PS02290 | reverse complement strand
ATCTGGCGCGCAGCGGCAGCAAACCGGTGCGTGCCGTGTGTCAGGCATTACCGGGGTGTCGGGTTTCACGACTGCTTCGCAGCCGATCGCGAGCAAGCTCACTCCTACAGTGGATCATCGTTCCCATCGTGACGATACCGGCCAGCCTCAACCCAAACGCACATGCCGGCTCAACAACGCCCGCAGCGCTGCGGGCTTTACCGGTTTGGCCAGATACTCAAGGCCGGCGGCGTGTACCTGGGCGATCAGCTCCGGGCGGCCGTCGGCGCTGATGACCACACCGGGGACCGGCTCACCCAGTTGCGTGCGCAGCCACGCCATCAGTTCGGTGCCGATCTCACCGTGGTCCAGGTGGTAATCCACCAACGCCAGGTGCGGGCGAATGCCGTCGTTGAGCAGGGCCTGGCATTCCTCACGATTGCGCGCCGTCCAGACCTGGCAACCCCAGCGGCTCAGCAGGCTGTTCATGCCGATCAGGATGCTGTCCTCGTTGTCGACGCAGAGGATTTGCGTACCGTTGAGCGCAGCACGCGAAGGTTCGCTCGGCACAACGGCCGGTATCGGCAATGCAGGCGCCAGCGGCACCGTGACGCTGAACACGCTGCCCTGGCCCGGCCATGAACGCACTTCCAGCGAATGACCAAGCACGCGGCACAGACCGTCGGCGATCGCCAGCCCCAGCCCCAGGCCCTTTTCGGCGCGGGTCTGATGGCTGTCGAGCCGCTTGAACTCCTCGAAAATCACCTGCCGCTTGTCCTCCGGAATACCCGGCCCACGGTCCCAGACTTCCAGGCTCAGCTGCCCGCTTCTGCGCCGCACCCCCAGCAAAATAGGCCCCTTGGCGTAACGAAACGCATTGGTCAGGAAGTTCTGCAGCACCCGCCGCAGCAGTTTGGCATCGCTGGCGACGCGCAAATGGCTGCCGCGCACGCGGAAGTCCAGACCCTGCTCCTGGGCGAGGGCCTTGAATTCAGCGCCGAGGGTTTCAAACAGATTGTTCAGTGCGAACGGCGTGATGGTCGGCGTGAACTTGCCGTTCTCCAGCCGCGAAATATCCAGCAGGTCGCTGATCAAGTCTTCGGCCGAACGCAGCGAGCTGTCCAGATGCTGGATCAGCTGTTTCGCTTCCGCCGGCACGTTGTCGTCGTTGTGCAGCAGCGCAGCGGAGAACAAGCGCGCGGCATTCATGGGCTGCATCAGGTCGTGGCTGACGGCGGCGAGAAAGCGCGTTTTCGACTGATTGGCGGCTTCCGCATGGGCCTTGGCTTCGCTCAGCGCCGTGTTCAGCTGCGACAGCTCCCGCGTCCGTTCAGCCACGCGTTGTTCGAGGCTTTCGTTGGCGCCCTTGAGCGCATGCTCGGCCTCGCGGAACGCGGTGATGTCAGTGAAGCTCATGACGAAGCCGCCGCCGGGCATCGGGTTGCCGATCAGCTCGATCACCTGCCCATTGGGAAACAACCGCTCGGACGTATGCGCGCGGCCCTGACGCATCCAGTGCAGGCGCCGGGCGACATGCACTTCGGCCTCGCCGGGGCCGAGCAAACCGCGCTCGGCGTTGTAGCGGATGATGTCGGCGATGGGCCGCCCCACGCTAATCAGGCCTTCCGGGTAATTGAACAGCTCCAGATAGCGCGCGTTCCAGGCCACCAGGCGCAGGGATTGATCCACCACGCTGATGCCCTGAGTGATGTTCTCGATGGCGCCTTGCAGCAGCGCGCGATTGAACTGCAGCACCTCGGAGGCTTCGTCGGCGATGCGCACCACATCTTCAAGCTGCATGTCGCGGCCTTCAATCGCCGCCTTGACCACCGCCCGCGTCGACGACGTGCCCAGCACCCCTGCCAGCAAGCGTTCGGTGTGGGCGATCCATTCGCCGTTGGCGTTCTGGTTGGGGTTGAAACCTTTGCCCTGCCGGTAGGCGAAACGGATGAAGCTCTGTTGCGCCCGTTCTTCTCCGACGAAACGGGCCGAGAGCTTGAGCAGGTCTTCGATCTGCACCGCCAGCAGCGAGCGGTTGTTAGGCCGCGCCTGCAATTCCTGGCCGATGAAACGGCCCGCCTGCCAGTGTTCGGACACCCGCGTTCGCGACAGCAGCGAGACCCACACAAACAACGCCAGGTTGCCCAGCATCGACAGCACCACGCCCTGGGTCAGCGGGCTGATCGGCAGATTGAACGGGTTGCTGTGCAGCCACGCCAGCAGCGGAAAACTGCTCAGCGACCAGCCCATGCTGTGGGCAATGATCGGCAGCACCAGGGTGTAAAACCAGATGAACACCCCGGCGGCAAGCCCGGCGAACACCCCGCGACGATTGGCCGGCTTCCAGTACAGCGCGCCGATCATCGCCGGCATCAACTGAGTGATGGCGGCGAAGGCGATCTGGCCGATGGTCGCCAGACTGGCAGTCGAGCCCAGCAGCCGGTAGCTGACGTAGGCGAGCAACAGAATGACGACGATGCTGACCCGGCGCACCGAGAGCATCCAGTGGCGGAACACCTCAAACGGGCGCTCGGCGGTTTTGCGCCGCAGCAGCCACGGCAGCAGCATGTCGTTGGAAACCATGGTCGAGAGGGCGACGCTGGCAACGATGACCATGCCGGTGGCGGCCGAGGCGCCGCCGATGAACGCCAGCATGGCCAGCGCCGGGTGCGCGTGGGCCAATGGCACGCTGATCACAAACGAGTCCGGCAGCACCGAGGCGGGCAGCAGCATCTGCCCCGCCAGCGCAATCGGCACCACGAACACCGCGGCCAGCAGCAAATACGCCGGGAACACCCACTTGGCCAGGCGCAGGTCCTGGGGCTCGATGTTCTCCACCACGGTGACGTGAAACTGCCGGGGCAGGCAGATGATCGCCATCATGGCGACGCCGGTCTGCACCACCATCGATGGCCAGTTGACTGTCTCTTTCCAGTACTCCTCCAGACGCGGCGCGAGCATGGCCTGGTTGAACAGGTCATCCACCCCGTCGTACAGGCCGAAGGTCACGAACGCGCCGACGGCCATGAAGGCGAACAGCTTGACCAGCGACTCGAAGGCAATCGCCAAGACCATGCCGCGGTGGTGCTCGGTGGCGTCGAGGTTGCGGGTGCCGAAGACGATGGTGAACAGCGCCAGCACCAGCGACACGATCAGCGCAGTGTCCTGGGCGCGAGTCCCTGTGGCGTCGGCGCCGGCACCGATCAGAATGTTCACCCCCAGCACGATGCCTTTGAGCTGCAGCGCGATGTAGGGCAGCACGCCGATCAGGCAGATCAGCGCGACGACCACGGCGAGGGTTTGCGACTTGCCGTAGCGGGCGGCGATGAAGTCGGCGATTGAAGTGATGTTTTCCTGTTTGCTGATCAGCACCATTTTCTGCAGCACCCAGGGCGCCAGCAGCATCAGCAGAATCGGCCCGAGGTAGATCGGCAGAAACGACCACAGTTGTTCGGCGGCCTGACCGACCGAGCCGAAAAACGTCCAGCTGGTGCAGTAAACCGCCAGCGACAGGCTGTACACCCAGGCGCGCAGGCGCGGCGGCAGCGGGGTACTGCGGCGGTCACCGTAAAAGGCGATGGCGAACATGATGGCCATATAGGCCAGGGCGACGGCAGCGATCAGCCCGCTGGACAGCGACATGGGAACTCCGGAGGCAAGCGGCTAGCGGTTTCGGTGGCGATCCCTCGCCGGCCGGACAGTCTCGCACGCCGCGTGGGGTTCGTCTGTTACGACCAAGGTCTGAGCGGCGCGGTGTCGCAGGGGCGCAGAACGGGTAGCGTCTTCCATATCGGGGAAATCTATGAGACATAGCGAAATTACCCGCTTAGTCGATATCAGCTGCGGCTCTACTATGGGGACCACCTCACACGAGGACAGGAGCTCGCCATGACCCACGCCATTTTCTGCCCGCAAAGACCCTTCAGCCAACTGAGCCATCCACGGGAAGTCATCCGCCAATTCACCCCCAACTGGTTCGCCGCGACCATGGGCACCGGGATTCTGTCGGCTGTGCTGGTGCAGCTTCCGGTGCCCATCCCCGGTCTGTTCCAGCTGGCCGGAGCCTTGTGGATGCTGAACATCGTGCTGTTCCTGACCTTCAGCGCCCTCTACATCGCCCGCTGGGTGATGTTTTTCGACGAGGCGCGGCGGGTGTTCGGGCATTCCACGGTGTCGATGTTTTTCGGCACGATTCCCATGGGCCTGGCGACGCTCATCAATGGGCTGCTGACTTTCGGCCTGCCGCGATGGGGCGACGCCGTGCTGCCGATTGCCGAGATGTTGTGGTGGCTGGACGTGGCGATGTCCCTGGCCTGCGGCGTGGTCATCCCGTTTTTGATGTTCACCCGCCAGGAACACCGCATCGATCAGATGACCGCCGTCTGGCTTTTGCCGCTGGTGGCCTGCGAAGTGGCGGCGGTGAGCGGCGGGCTGCTGGCGCCGCATCTGGCCGACAGCGACAGCCAGTTCAGCGTGCTCATCACCAGCTACGTGCTGTGGGCGATGTCGGTGCCGGTGGCGTTCAGCATTCTGACCATCCTCTTGCTGCGCATGGCCCTGCACAAACTGCCCCACGAAAGCATGGCCGCATCGAGCTGGCTAGCGCTCGGGCCGATCAGCACCGGCGCATTCGGTTTGATTGTGCTGGGCGCCGATTCGCCACTGATCTTCAACGCCAACGGCCTGCCCGGCGTCGGCGAAATCGCCTCGGGCCTTGGCCTGATCGGCGGCGTGATTTTATGGGGTGTCGGGGTGTGGTGGTGCCTGATGGCGCTGCTGATCACCGCGCGCTACCTGCGCAACGGCATCCCGTTCAACCTGGGCTGGTGGGGTTTTACCTTTCCGCTGGGCGTGTTCGCGCTGACGACCCTGAAGCTGGGCGCGGTGCTTCATCTTGTGTTCTTTGCGGTTCTCGGCAGCGTGCTGGTCGCCGCGCTGAGTGTCCTGTGGCTGGTGATCATGAAGCGCACCGTGACCGGGGCCTATAAAGGCGATCTGTTCGTTTCGCCCTGCATCGCCGGTTTACGTACGCTCTAACGGGTTATGCGTTGGAGCGCGTGCTCGACTTTGACGCCGGATACGTCTTCAATGTGGCCCGGAACCGCCTTTCGGCGTTCCCATCAGAAAGCCGATACCGGCGCCACTCAGGACCAGGGAAGATGAGTCAGTCGCAGTTCAGTTTGTTGGGTAAGCGGCGCTTTCTGCCGTTTTTCGTGACCCAGTCCCTCGGGGCGTTCAACGACAACATCTTCAAGCAGTCGCTGATCCTCGCCATCCTCTACAAGCTGAGCATCGACGGCGACCGCTCCATCTACGTCAACCTCTGCGCCTTGCTGTTCATCCTGCCGTTCTTTCTATTCTCGGCGCTGGCCGGGCAGTTCGGCGAGAAATACCCCAAGGACAAGCTGATCCGCATGATCAAGGTCCTGGAGATCGTGATCATGGTCGTGGGGGCCACGGGTTTTCTCTTTAATCACCTGTCGCTGATGCTGGCGGCGCTGTTCGCCATGGGCACTCACTCGGCGCTGTTCGGGCCGGTGAAGTACTCGATCCTGCCCCAGCACCTGCATGAGAACGAACTGGTGGGCGGCAACGGCCTGGTGGAAATGGGCACGTTTTTGGCGATCCTGGCCGGCACCATCGGCGCCGGAGTGATGATGTCGGCGACCCACTACGCGCCCATCGTCGCGGCAGCGATGGTCTCGGTGGCGTGTCTGGGTTACCTCGCGAGCAGGGGCATTCCGCCGGCCGCGGCCGCTTCGCCGGACATGCGCCTGAACTGGAACATCTTCAGTGAATCCTGGGCCACCCTGAAACTCGGCCTGGGGCAGACCAAAGCGGTGTCGCGTTCCATCGTCGGCAACTCGTGGTTCTGGTTCGTAGGGGCGATTTATCTGACGCAGATCCCGGCCTACGCGAAGGACTTTCTGTATGGCGATGAAACCGTCGTCACACTGATTCTGACCGTGTTCTCCATCGGCATCGCCGCTGGCTCCATGCTCTGCGAGCGACTGTCAGGCCGCAAAGTGGAGATTGGCCTGGTGCCGTTCGGCTCCATGGGCCTGACCGTGTTCGGCTTGTTGCTGTGGTGGCATTCCGGTGATTTCCCGCAGAACGTGCAGGCCAATAACTGGCTGGCGATTCTGGGGTACGGGCAGGCGTGGTGGGTGTTGCTGGACATCCTCGGCATCGGCGTCTTCGGCGGGTTTTACATCGTGCCGCTGTACGCGCTGATCCAGTCGCGGACGCCGGAGAAAGAGCGCTCGCGGGTCATCGCGTCCAACAACATCCTCAATGCGCTGTTCATGGTGGTCTCGGCGATTGTCTCGATCGTCCTGTTGAGCGTGGCGAAGCTGTCGATCCCGCAGCTGTTCCTCGTCGTGTCGCTGATGAACATCGCGGTTAACACTTACATCTTCAAAATCGTGCCCGAGTTCACCATGCGCTTCATGATCTGGCTGCTCAGCCATTCCATGTACCGGGTGGAGCATCGCGACCTCGACCTGATCCCTGATGAGGGCGCGGCGTTGCTGGTCTGCAACCATGTCTCGTTCGTCGATGCGCTGTTGATTGCCGGGTCTGTGCGCCGGCCTATCCGCTTCGTCATGTACTACAAAATCTTCAATCTGCCGGTGCTGAATTTCGTGTTCCGCACGGCGGGCGCCATCCCGATTGCCGGTATCAAAGAGGACAAGGCAGTGTTCGACAGCGCGTTCGAACGCATCGCCCATTACCTTAAGGAAGGCGAGCTGGTGTGCATCTTTCCGGAAGGCAAACTGACCACCGACGGCGAGATCGACACCTTTAAGAGTGGCATGACCCGGGTCTTGCAGGAGACTGATGTGCCGGTGATTCCAATGGCATTGCAGGGGTTGTGGGGCAGCTTTTTCAGCCGCGACCCGAACAAGGGCGTGTTTCGCAGGCTTTGGTCGCGAGTGACGTTGGTGGCCGGGCCAGCGTTGACGGGAGAGGCATCGCAACCGGCGCTGGTGCGTGAGCGGGTAGCGGAATTGCGGGGGGCGGTGCGCTAAGGCGAGCGCCGGCGCGTTAATAAGAAACCCGATATTTCTGGTGTCAAAATAACTTGTGGGAGTGAGCTTGCTCACGAAGACGGTATTCCTGCCGCAGAAAAATGAGCGGATGTACCGGCCTCTTAGTGAGCAAGCTCACTCCCACATGG
>NZ_JASCOY010000157.1:0-7439 GCF_029960075.1 Pseudomonas sp. PS02290 | reverse complement strand
ACACACATTTAGCGGTGTGACCTCCGACGCATTCCCGGCTAAAGCCAGTCCTACAGGAAGACCGCGTTCAAATAGTAGGACTGGCTTTAGCCGGGAAGAGGCCAGTGAGAGCAACACACATTTTGCGGTGTGACGCCCGACGCCTTCCCGGCTAAAGCCAGTCCTACAGGAAGACCGCGTTCAAATAGTGGGACCGGCTTTAGCCGGGAAGAGGCCGGTGAGAGCAACACACATTTCGCGGTGTGACGCCCGACGCCTTCCCGGCTAAAGTCAGTCCCACTATTGGCCGCAGTCACTCTCACTTACTGCATTCCCATCAATCCCGCGCCATCACTCCACCGGCGCCAGGCGCTCCCGGCTATTGCTCAGGTGAGTCCACATTGCGGCGCGGGCGGCGTCGGGGTCCTGGCGGCGGATGGCGGCGAGGATGGCTTCGTGTTCGAGGTTGGCCAGATACGCACTGTGGGTGAGGCTCGCCCCGGCACGTTCGCTGGTGGCGATGCGGCTGCGCGGGATGACGGCGATGCCGAGGTTCTGCAGGATCTCCACGAAATACGGATTGCCGGTGGCCTCGGCGATCAGCAGATGAAAGCGCCGGTCCGCTTCGACGCAACTGTCTTCCTTGGCCAGCAGGTCCTGATAATCATCCAGCGCGGCGCGCATCGCCGTCAGCTGTGCCTGACTGCGGCGTTGCGCGGCCAGGGCGACGGCCTGGGTTTCCAGGCCCATGCGCAGTTCGATGATGTGCCGCACGCTGAACGCGGTTTCCACCTTCAGATGCAGCCCGCTCTGCTCCGAACGCGCCAGCACGTAGGTGCCTTTGCCCTGATGGGTCTCGACCAGCCCGGACGCCTGCAATTTGGAAATCGCTTCGCGCACCACGGTGCGGCTCACGCCATGCTCGCGGACAATCTCGCTCTCCGACGGCAACTTTGCACCAGGCGCAATGGTGCCCATCAGGATCCGCTGACTCAGGTCGGTAACCAGGTCCGTCGCCAGGCTGTGTGGGCGACGCTTGGGTGGCAAGGGTCCGGTGCTGTTCAAAGAAGTCGTCCTATAAGTGCTGAAAAGAATGGCGGCCCGAGAGAGCCTGCCATCCACTTGTATTTTCCTGACCACCCGCGCTCGATGCACGCACTCAGCCACTCGCCGGAAACTCATCGCGACACGGCCAGGACCCTTGAAAACAGAGCCAAACAGCAGCGCCCAGCAACTCATCCCACTTGTCAGACAGGCGAGCCTAGCCCGACGAAATACTTCTCGCAACCCCCGCAAATCCGGTTGCCAGCGCGACCATTACTTGTATGATGACTGGCAACAGGGGTTACACCTTGTCACACACAACGTGCTTGACCACCCGCATAAAAATAATCAGTGGGAGTTACCAGAGTGAACACATCCTCAACACGGGCGGATGACGCCTCCGATTCCGTCCTGCAATCGGCGGTCTCGAAAGTCAAACGACACATCCTGCCGCTGTTCGTCATCATGTTCATCGTCAACTACATCGACCGGGTCAACATCGGTTTCGTGCGTAGTCACATGGAACATGACCTGGGTATCGGTGCGGCCGCCTACGGCTTCGGTGCCGGCCTGTTCTTCATCGCGTATGCGATGTTCGAAGTTCCCTCCAACATCCTCTTGCAGAAAGTCGGCGCGCGCATCTGGCTGACCCGCATCATGCTGACCTGGGGCATCGTCGCCGCCTGCATGGCGTTCATTCAGACCGAAACCCACTTCTACATCCTGCGCTTCCTGCTGGGCGTGGCCGAAGCCGGGTTCTTCCCGGGCGTGATCTACTACTTCACCCGCTGGTTGCCAGGCGTCGAGCGTGGCAAGGCCATCGCCATCTTCCTCAGCGGCTCGGCCTTCGCGTCGGTGATCTCCGGCCCGCTCTCCGGCCTGCTGCTGCAGATCGACGCGCTGGGCTACCACGGCTGGCAGTGGATGTACTTCATAGAAGGCATGTTCTCCGTCGGCCTGTGCTTCTTCGTCTGGTTCTGGCTCGACTCAAAACCCCACGACGCCAAATGGCTGACCGAGGCCGAGAAGGACGCGCTGGTCAACACCATCGACGCTGAACAGAAGGCTCGCGAAGCGGCCAACCCGGTCAAGCTGTCCATGGGCAAGCTGCTCAAGGACCCGCAGATCATCCTGTTCTGCCTGATGTACTTCTTCATCCAGCTGACCATCTACGCGGCGACGTTCTGGCTGCCGAGCATCATCAAGAAGATGGGCGACCTCACCGACTTCCAGGTCGGCCTGTTCAACTCGATCCCGTGGTTTATCGCCATCGTCTGCATGTACGGCTTCGCCTCGCTGTCGGCCAAGTGGAAGCACCAGCAAGCGTGGGTGGCCGTTGCGTTGTTGATCGCGGCAGCAGGGATGTTCATGTCGACCACGGGCGGTCCGGTGTTTGCCTTTGTTGCGATCTGCTTCGCGGCGATGGGCTTCAAATCGGCGTCGTCGCTGTTCTGGCCGATCCCCCAGGGCTATCTGGATGCGCGGATCGCCGCGGGGGTCATCGCGCTGATCAACTCCGTGGGCAACCTGGGCGGTTTCGTTGCACCGACCACCTTCGGCATCCTCGAACAGCAGACCGGTTCGATCCAGGGCGGCCTGTATGGCCTGACTGTCACCTCGATCATCGCCGCGATTCTGGTGTTCACCGTGCGCACGACGCCCAAGCCCGGCGCGGTGCCGGTGGCCAAGGTCGACGTGACGCCCAGCCACACCTGAGCCAGGCGCTCCAAGCGCTGAACTCGACGTTCTGAACCCTTTAAAGAAAGCGCCACGACGCGCCCGGTATTATCAAGGATTTAGCGATGAACACACAGACTTCCGGCAGCACCCCCGTCATCACCGACATGCAGGTCATTCCGGTGGCTGGCCACGATGACATGCTGCTCAACCTCAGCGGCGCCCACGGCCCGTATTTCACCCGCAACATCGTTATCCTCAAGGACAACGCCGGCCACACCGGGGTGGGTGAGATCCCCGGCGGCGAGAAAATCCGCCAGACCCTCGAAGACGCCCGGTCCCTGGTGGTCGGCAGCAGCATCGGCAACTACCAGAAGATCCTCAACGACGTACGCCGCACCTTTGCCGAGCGCGATGCCGGCGGTCGCGGCCTGCAGACCTTCGACCTGCGCATCACCATCCACGCGGTGACCGGCATCGAAGCGGCGGTGCTGGATTTGCTCGGTCAGCACCTTGAAGTGCCGGTCGCCGCACTGCTCGGCGAAGGACAGCAGCGTGATGAAGTGAAGATGCTGGGCTACCTGTTTTACGTCGGCGACCAGACGAAAACCAACCTGCCCTATCGCACCGAAGCCGATGCCGACAACGCGTGGTTTCGCGTTCGTCACGAAGAAGCACTGACCCCGGAAGCGGTGGTGCGTCTGGCCGAGGCGGCTTATGCGCAATACGGTTTCGAGGACTTCAAACTCAAGGGCGGCGTGCTCAGCGGCGATGCGGAAATCGAAGCCGTCACGGCACTGGCCGAACGTTTTCCGAAAGCGCGCATTACCCTCGACCCGAACGGCGCCTGGTCGCTGAAAGAAGCGGTGCGTCTGTGCCGCGATCAGCACAAGGTGCTGGCCTATGCCGAAGACCCCTGTGGCGCCGAGAACGGTTACTCGGGCCGCGAAGTCATGGCTGAATTCCGTCGCGCCACCGGCCTGCGCACCGCCACCAACATGATCGCCACCGACTGGCGCGAAATGGGTCATGCCATTCAGCTGCAATCGGTGGACATCCCCCTGGCCGACCCGCACTTCTGGACCATGCAGGGTTCGGTGCGCGTCGCGCAGATGTGCAACGAATGGGGCCTGACCTGGGGCTCGCATTCCAACAACCACTTCGATATTTCTTTGGCGATGTTCACCCACGCGGCCGCCGCTGCGCCGGGCAACATCACCGCCATCGACACCCACTGGATCTGGCAGGACGGCCAGCGCCTGACCAAGGCACCGCTGCAGATCATCGGCGGCAATGTGCAGGTGCCGAAGAAGCCGGGGCTGGGTGTCGAGATCGACATGGACCAGGTGGCCAAGGCCCACGTGCTGTACAAAGGCATGGGCCTTGGTGCGCGGGATGACAGCGTCGCCATGCAATTCCTGGTGCCGAACTGGACGTTCAACAACAAGCAGCCGTGTCTGGTGCGCTGATCGACTGACCCGAGCCGGTCCCACTGCGGCTGAACAGCGGCGACCGGACAGAATCACCTAAATTGCCAAATGGCGACCGGCGCGTAACCCCTTGCGCGCCGTTTTTCTTCATCATCTCCCATAGCGGCCGCGTGCTACTGTTCGCGCATCTCACTGCCGTGAAGTCCTCCATGTCCCGCCTTGCCAAGACCCACCCTCGCCTGACCATTGCCACCCTCGTCGGCGTCGCCGCCGGTATCGCCAGCGCGTTCGTCGCCCCGGATATTTCAGTGATCAGCAAATGCCTGATCGGCTGGAACGTCGCTGGTTGGCTGTACATGGCGATGATCATGCGCCGCACCTTCAAATCCAGCGCGGAAGACGTGCGCCGGGTCGCGGAAATCGAGGACGAGAACGCCGGCGTGGTCCTGTTCGTCGTCTGCGTGGCGGCGATTGCCAGCCTGGCGGCGATCATCCTGGAGCTGGCCGGCATTCAGGACATGAAGGACGCCGACAAAGCGCTGCATTACGCCTTCACCGGCTTCACCATCCTTGGCTCATGGCTGCTGATCGGCGTGGTCTTCAGCCTGCACTACGCCCGGGTGTTCTACACCTGGCGCGGCGAAAAGCCGGCGCTGCGCTTTGCCGATGGCGAGGAGAACCCGGACTACTGGGATTTTCTGTATTTCTCCTTCACCTTGAGCGTCGCCGTGCAGACCTCCGACGTCGGCGTCGCCACCCGCGGCTTGCGCAAAGTGGTGCTGGCGCAGTCGCTGATCGGCTTTGTGTTCAACACCTCGATTCTGGGGTTCTCGATCAACATCGCGGCCGGGTTGTTTAACTGACATTTAGCGCAGGTACTGGCATCTTCGCGAGCAAGCTCGCTCCCACAGGATCCGGGTTGACTCGGGATCTGTGCCACGCCGGTCGCTCCCACAAAGAAGCCCATTCCAAGCGGTTTCGGGCTTCCAGAGCCGTGCAGGCAGGCGTACTGTGAGCGCCACAAAATCCAACATCGCTGCTGAACGAGGCCTCGCTCAATGACTCAGGATTCCGGGTTGAAGATTGCCGTACTCGACGACTGGCAATCGGTCGCTGAAAACGTTGTGGACTGGACCGTATTGAAGCCCATTGGCGAGGTCAGTTTTCTGCATGACTACCCGGCCGAAACTGACGCCATGGTCGCCCGCCTCAAGGACTTCCAGATCCTCTGCGTGATGCGCGAGCGCACGGTTTTCGATGACGCCCTGCTCAGTCAGCTACCCAACCTGAAACTGCTGGTCACCGGCGGCATGCGCAACGCGGCGCTGGATCTGAAGGCCGCCGGGCGCCTGGGCATCACCGTGGTCGGCACCGACAGCTACAAGTACGCGGCGCCGGAACTGACCTGGGCGCTGATCATGGGCGTGACCCGCAACCTGGTCGCCGAAGCCAACTCCCTGCGCGCGGGCGACTGGCAGATCGGCATCGGCAGCGACCTGTATGGCAAGACCCTGGGCATCGTCGGCCTGGGCAGCATCGGCCAAAAGATCGCCCGCTACGGCAAGGCCTTCGACATGAAGGTCATTGCCTGGAGCGAGAACCTCACGGCCGAACGCGCCGCCGAGCATGGCGTGACGTACGTCAGCAAACAGGCACTGTTCGAGCAATCGGACGTGGTGTCGGTGAATCTGGTGCTCAGCGAGCGCAGTCGCGGGCTGGTGGATGCCGATTCGCTGAACCGGATGAAGCCGACGGCGTATCTGGTGAACACCGCCCGCGGGCCGATCGTCGACGAAGACGCGCTGGTCGAGGTGCTCAGGCAGAAGAAAATCGCCGGCGCCGCGCTGGACGTCTACAGCGTCGAGCCGTTGCCGGCCGATCATCCGTTCCGCACGCTGCCCAACGTGCTGGCCACGCCCCATGTGGGCTACGTGACCGAAAACAACTACCGGATGTTCTTCAGCCAGATGATCGAGGACATTCAGGCCTGGCACGCTGGCGCGCCGATCCGCGTGTTTGCCTGACCGCGATTTTCACTCATCGCCTCAAGACCCAGCCTCAAGACGCACTGCATCAAGGACTCAGATGATGACCACGCCGCTTTCCCGATTGCCCTCCGACCCCCGCGCCGCGTTGCTGGTGATCGACATGCAATACGACTTCATGCCCGGCGGCGCGCTGGCCGTGGCCGAAGGCGATGCGCTGGTGCCGCTGATCAACCGCCTCGGCGCGCAGTTTCGCAATGTGGTCATGGCCCAGGACTGGCACCCGCGCGGGCATGTGTCGTTTGCGTCCAGCCATGCCGGGCGAGCGCCATTTGAAAGCATCACCCTGCCCTACGGCGCGCAGACGCTGTGGCCCGATCACTGCGTGCAAGGCAGCCACGGCGCTGCATTGCATGCGGATCTGAATATCACCCACGCGCAGTTGATCCTGCGCAAGGGCTGCAACGCCGGCATCGACAGCTATTCCGCGTTCGTCGAAGCCGACCGCACGACGCGCACCGGGCTGGCCGGGTATCTGAGCGAGCGTGGCATCGACAGCGTGTTCGTGGTCGGTCTGGCCCTGGATTTCTGCGTGGCCTGGACCGCGCTGGACGCCCGGGCGGCGGGTTTCAACACCTGGGTGATCGCCGACGCGTGCAAGGCCATCGACCTGAACGGCTCGCTGGACCAGGCCTGGAAAGACATGGCGCTGGCGGGCGTCAACCGGATCGACAGCGCAGAGCTCGCCGAATAAACACACAGCCCCCTGTGGGAGTGAGGTTGTTCACGAAGAGGCCGGGACATTCAGCCACTTTCTCCGGCGGCTGAAAGTAAGTCTTCGCGAGCAAGCTCGACTCCCACGGGATGGTGGTGCGCCTCGGAATCTCAGGTTGCTGCAGGACTTGTGGGAGTGAGCTTGCTCGCGAAGAGGCCGGGACGGTCAGCCACTTTCTCCGGCGGCTGAAAGTCAGTCTTCGCGAGCAAGCTCGCTCCCACGCGATAGTGGACTGACTCATATTTCGGCCAGTTCGTAGGACCTGTGGGAGTGAGCTTGCTCGCGAAGAGGCCGGGACATTCGGCCACTTTCTCTGGCGGCTGAAAGTCAGTCTTCGCGAGCAAGCTCGCTCCCACGAGATAGTGGACTGGCTCATATTTCGGCCAGTTCGTAGGACCTGTGGGAGTGAGCTTGCTCGCGAAGAGGGCGGGACATTCAGCCACTTTCTCCGGCGGCTGAAAGTAAGTCTTCGCGAGCAAGCTCGACTCCCACGCGATAGTGGACTGACTCAATATTTCGGCCAGTTCGGAGGACCTGTGGGAGTGAGCT
>NZ_JASCOY010000156.1:0-7464 GCF_029960075.1 Pseudomonas sp. PS02290 | reverse complement strand
GGGCCTTGAGGCGAGGCAGCACGGCGTCGAGGGTTTCAGCGACGCCGCCGGCCAGACCGAGGGCCACCGGCACGCGACGGCCGAGGGCCGTCGGATCGATGTCAATCTGGATGACGGTTGCTTTTTCCGGGTAGAAATTGCGGTATGGGAAGCTGCTGCCGAGGATCACCAGCGTGTCGCAGGCCATCATCGCGTGGTAGCCGGAACTGAAACCGATCAGTCCGGTCATGCCGACGTCGAAGGGGTTGGCGTATTCGATGTATTGCTTGCCACGCAGGGCGTGGACCACTGGGGCAGACAACTTCTCGGCCAGCGCAACCACCTGATCGTGGGCCTCGGCACAGCCAGCGCCCGCAAGAATGGTCACGGCCTTGGATTTGTCCAGCAGGTCCACCAAGCGCTGCAGATCGGCTTCTGCCGGGATCACCCGCGCAGGCGCGTGATCGACCCACTGGGGCTTGATGTCAGGCGCTGCGCTCAGGGCGACGTCGCCGGAAATCACGATCACCGCCACGCCGCGCTGGCTGATGGCCGCGCGCATCGCCCGCTCCAGCACCCGAGGGAACTGCTCGGGGGTGCTGACGGTTTCGACGAAGTGGCTGCACTCCTTGAAAAGGTCCGTGGGGTGAGTTTCCTGGAAGTAATTCAGGCCGATCTCGGACGACGGAATCTGCGCCGCGATGGCCAGGACCGGCACACCGCTGCGGTGGCAGTCATACAGGCCGTTGATCAAGTGCAGGTTGCCCGGGCCGCAGCTGCCCGCACAGACCGCCAGCTTGCCGGTGGACGCCGCTTCCGCACCGGCCGCGAACGCCGCGACTTCTTCGTGACGGGTGTGCATCCACTTGATCTTGCCCAGGCGCTGGAGGCTGTCGGTCAGACCGTTCAGGCTGTCGCCGCTGACGCCCCAGATCTTCGAGACGCCGGCTGCGGCGAGGGTTTGGGCGAGGTAATCGGCGATGGTTCTGCTGGACATGGGGCAAGTTCCTTGTCGAGTCGAATTGGCGCGCGATGCCGGAACAGACATCACGCGTGGTCTCAAATCGACCCGTCACGCCGGGCACAGTTCAGTGCGTGTGGGCAAACGTGCCTACCCACCCACAGACGCCTGCCATCACACCGGCGGCTGGCCCGGCGCCTTGCTCGGCGCGGCGATCTGCACTTTCGGGTTGATCGGCGTGACACTTGGCGTCGCGTACTGCTGTTTCAGGTGACCGTCCTGATCCAGCAGCCAGGCATCGAGGATCTCCCGCACCACGGGACCCGCCACCCGTCCGCCCGCCTCGCCGTTCTCGATCATCACCGCGACGACAATCTTCGGATTGGCTGCGGGGGCAAAGCCGACGAACAAGGCGTTGTCGCGGTGCCGTTCAAGAGTCTTGTCGCGGTTGTAGCGTTCGCCCTGCTTGATCGCCACCACCTGCGCGGTGCCGCTCTTGCCGGCGATGCGGTACTGCGCACCTTGCGCGGCCGCACGGGCGATGCCGCGCGGGTCGTGCATCACCGCTTGCATGCCGTTGTTGACCTGATCCCACTCGTGGGAATCGCGCAGCACGATGTTCGGCATCGGATGCTCGTCCACCGGCGCCACGCCGCCGATTTCCTTGGCCAGATGCGGACGGTGCCAGATGCCCTTGCTGGCGATCAAGGTCGTCGCCTGGGCCAGTTGCAGCGGCGTCACCTGCATGTAGCCCTGGCCGATGCCGAGGATCACGGTTTCCCCCGGGAACCAGGCCTGACGCCGGGTGATGCGCTTCCATTCTTTCGACGGCATGAGCCCCGCCGATTCTTCGAACATGTCCAGCGAGACCTTCTGGCCGATACCGAACATGGTCAGGTAATCGTGCAGGCGGTCGATCCCCAGCTTGTGGGCCAGGTCATAAAAATAGGTGTCGTTGGAGCGCATGATTGCCGCGTACAGGTCCACCCAGCCATCGCCGCTGTGGTTCCAGTTGCGATACTTGTGATCGAAATCAGGCAGCTGGAAATAGCCCGGGTCGAACACCCGCGTAGACGGCGTGACGACCCCGCTGTCCAGGCCGGCAATCGCCACTTCCGGCTTGATAGTCGAACCCGGCGCATACAGCCCGCGCAGCACACGGTTGAACAGCGGCCGGTCGACCGAATCCCGCAGCGCCGAATATTCCTTGAAGCTGATGCCGGTGACGAACAGGTTCGGGTCGAAGCTCGGTTTGCTGACCATCGCCAGCACTTCGCCGGTGGCCGGATCGATCGCCACCACTGAGCCGCGACGATCGCCCAGGGCATGTTCCGCCGCCTCTTGCAGCTTGATGTCCAGGCTCAGGGTAATGTTTTTGCCGGCCACCGGATCGGTGTGTTTGAGCACGCGCAACACCCGCCCCTGCGCGTTGGTTTCCACTTCTTCGTAGCCGACATGGCCATGCAGCTCGCTTTCGTAGAAGCGCTCGACGCCGGTCTTGCCGATGGACTGTGTGCCGCGGTATTCCACCTGATCGAGCTGAGTCGCTTCCTTCTCGTTGATCCGCCCGACGTAGCCGATGGAGTGGGCGAAGTGCTCCGCCAGCGGGTAGTGGCGAACGAACTGCGCCTCTACGTCCAGGCCCGGCAGGCGGAACTGGTTGACCGCCAACAGGGCGATCTGCTCTTCGGTCAGTTCATACAACAGCGTCACCGGCACGAAGCGGTGAGGCGAGTTTTTCATCGCCTTGTCAAAAATAATGCGGTCCTCGTCGGGCAGGTTGAGGATCTGCATCAGTTCGTCGATGACCGCATGCCAGTCGCCTGCGCGCTCGCGGGTCATGGTCAAGTTGAAGCTGGGCCGGTTGTCGGCGAGGATCACGCCGTTGCGATCGAAGATCAGCCCGCGCTCGGGCGGAATCGGCAGGACATGGACGCGGTTGTTTTCGGAGATGGTCGAGTGGTAGGCGAATTCGGTGACTTGCAGGAAGTACATGCGGCACACCAGCGCGACGCTGAGCATGGCCACGAACACGGCGCAGGCGATCAAGCGTTTGTTGACCAGCCGGGTTTCCTTCTCGTGGTCTTTTAAAGGTATTGGATCGGGCATTTCTGCAGCTACTCGGTGAACAGATGGACAGCACAGTCAGCACCCCGCGTGAATAGGCGGGACGCAAATGGCGTGCACGATACCAAGAAGTGCTCCTGGCGACGGACTCGGCTTTATGAAGATTCTGTCAGGTTCGAGCCGCCGCCCGCGCTGACACTCAATCCATAAGGCCCGGTTAGGTGAAACGACACGAGCCGTCGCCGGCTCATTGTTACTCGAAAGGACCGTGACTGTTACGGGATCGGTAAGAGTCATTTACAGAATTCACTCGCCGCAACACGTCGTAACACATCTATCATGCCAGTTGGCGTGAAAAAACAGGGATCAGTTACGGCAACTCCCCGCTCAGCGTGCGCTATTCGGCCGCCGGGCTGCCAGAGACCCAATGTCACACCCCGCCAAGAGCCACTTGCCGTGCACATCGTATGCGCGGCAATACCCGTGATAAAGAACGCAGAGCACAGCCCCGGCACGGACCATTCCCCAATGGCCTGTGGGGGCGTGGTTTTGCAGGAGCCCTGAATGACAGAGAAATCCAAAGGCCTCACCCGCCGCCAGTTGCTGAAAGGTTCAGCCACGACGCTGGCCGTGGGCGCCGCCGCTACGGCCCAGGCCGCCACCGTCGTTGGCGTTCCGCAGTGGGTGCCCTTCGACCACAACGGTCCGATGCACTACGACACCCCCGGCTGGCAGTTCTTCACCGACGCCGAGGCCACTGCGGTGGAAGCCATTGTCGCCCGACTGATTCCCGCCGATGACCTCAGCGTCAGCGGCAAGGACGCCGGCTGCGCGGTGTTCATCGACCGTCAGCTGGCCGGCGAGTACGGCACCTTCAGCCGTCTGTACATGCAGGGCCCGTTCGTTCAGGGCACGCCGATGCAGGGTGACCAGTCGGAACTGGTGCCGCGCCAGCGCTACCGTCTCGGCCTCGCCGGCCTCGAAGGCTATTGCCAGAAGCAGTTTCAGAAAAGCTTTAGCGGCCTGACCGCAGAACAACAGGACAAAGTCCTGACCGGTCTGGACAAGGCGGAAATCACGCTGGACGGCATCGACGCCAAGCTGTTCTTTCAGCAGGTGCTCGGCAACACCATGGAAGGCTTCTTCGCCGACCCGGTCTACGGCGGCAACCGCGACATGGTGTCGTGGAAAATGATCGGCTTCCCCGGTGCCCGCTACGACTACCGCGAGTACATCGGTCTGCACAACCAGAAGCTGAATCTGGTGCCGCTCTCCATCATCGGCAGCTCCGCCTGGACCAAGAAGGGTTAATTCGACATGGCCAAAAAACTACCTTCCACGGACGTCGTGGTTGTCGGGCTCGGCTGGGCCGGATCCATCATCGCCAATGAACTGGCTGACGAAAACCTGAAGATCATCGGCTTCGAACGCGGCCCTTGGCGCGACACCGCTGCAGACTTCAACGTTGCCTCGGCGGCGGACGAACTGCGCTACAACCGCCGTCAGGACCTGATGCTGAGGACCCGGCAAAACACCACGACCATTCGTAACAGCGTGACCGAGACAGCGCTACCCATGCGCAGCTGGGGTTCGTTTCACCCGGGCAACGGCACCGGCGGCGCGGGCAACCACTGGGCCGGCATCACCTTCCGTTTCCAGCCCCACGAATTCCGGCTGCACAGCCACCTGACCGAGCGTTACGGCAAGGAGTTGTCGCCTGAACTGACCTTGCAGGATTGGGGCACTGACTGGGACGAAATGGAGCCGTTCTACGCCAAGTTCGATCGCCTGGCGGGCATCTCCGGCAAGGCCGGCAACATCAAGGGCGTGATCCAGGAGGGCGGCAACACCTTCGAAGGCGCTCGCTCGGAGGAATACCCGAACCCGCCGACAGCACAGACTTACGCGCCGACGCTGTTCGCCGAAGCCGCGAAAAACCTGGGCTACAAGCCATTCCCGGTGCCCTCGGCCCTGGTATCGCGCCCGTACGTGAACTCCCTCGGCGTGGCCATGGGTGCCTGCACATTCTGCGGTTTCTGCACCAACTACGGCTGCGCCAACTACTCCAAAGCCAGCGCCATCACCACGGTGTTGCCGGTTCTGGTGCGCAAGCCGAACTTCACCGCGATGACCAACTGCGAAGTCCTGCGCGTGACCATGGACAGTAGCGGCAAGCGCGCCACCGGCATCGTCTACATGGATTCCAACGGCGAAGAGTGGGAACAACCCGCCGAACTGGTGGTGATCAGCGCCTTCATCTTCGAAAACGTGCGCCTGATGCTGCTCTCCGGCGTCGGCCAGCCGTACGACCCGGTGACCAACACCGGCACCACGGGCCGCAACTACGCCTACCAGACCGCCAACAGCGTGCGCATGTTCTTCGATGACAAGAACTTCAACCCGTTTATCGGCGGCGGCGCCATCGGCATGGGCATCGACGAGTTCAACAACGACAACTTCGACCACTCGGGTCTGGGTTTCGTCGGCGGCGGCAGCACCCGTGTGACGCCGATCGGTGCCGCGCCCATCGACTCACGCCCTCTCCCGCCCGGCACCCCGGCCTGGGGTTCGGAGTGGAAGAAAGCCACGGTGAAGAACTACGCCAGCACCATGTCCATCGGCTGCGAAGCAAGCAGCTACGCGACCCGCACCAACTACCTGTCGCTGGACCCGACCTATAAAGATCCGCTGGGTCGTCCGTTGCTGCGCATCACCTTCGACTTCCCGGAGAACGACCGCAAGATGGCCGCTTACGTCATCGGCAAGGTCGGCGAAATCGCCAAGAGCATGAACCCGCGGCAGATGGTGCCCAGCTCCCAGCAAGGGCATTGGAACAGCGCGCCGTATCAGTCGTCGCACATCGTCGGCGGCTTCATCATGGGCGCCGACCCGAAAAACAGCTCGGTGAACAAACACCTGCAAGTGTGGGGCGTGCCGAACCTGTTTGTGGTCGGCTCTTCCGCCTTCCCGCAGAACCCGGGCTACAACCCGACCGGCACCGTCGCGGCGCTGGCCTTCAAAGCGGCGGATGCGATCCGCACCCGCTACCTCAAGCGTCCAGGGGAGATGATCAGCGTATGAAGACTCTTCTGACGGTCTGCGCAGGCGTTATCGGCCTGTCTGTTTCCCTGGCTCATGCCGCAACCGGCGCCGATTCCTACAACATCGTGGAAAAAGGCCGCTATCTGACCACTCTGGGCGACTGCACCGCGTGCCACACGATCCCGGGCAAACCGCTGTTCTCCGGCGGCGTGATCCTCGACACGCCGTTCGGCAAGCTGGCGGGCGCCAACATCACCCCGGACCCGGCGACCGGCATCGGCCGCTGGAGCTTCGAGGATTTCCAGAACGCCATGTCCAAGGGCCACGGCCTGGACGGCAAGCGTTTGTACGGCGCCATGCCGTTCACCGCTTACACCAAGGTGCTGCGTGAGGACAATCTGGCGATCTTCGCGTACCTGAAAACGGTCGACCCGGTGGAAAACAAGGTTGAAACCAACCAGCTGCCCTTCCCCTTCAACGTGCGCACCAGCTTGATCGGCTGGAACCTGATCAACTTCAAGGAAGGCGAATTCAAAGCCGATCCGCAGAAGTCCGAGCAGTGGAATCGCGGCGCGTACCTGGTGGAAGGTCTGGGCCACTGCGGCACGTGCCATACGCCGAAGAACCTGATTGGCGGTGACAAGAACGATCAGTTCCTCACCGGCGCCAATCTGCAGAGCTGGGTCGCACCGAACATCACCTCCACTGGCCACGATGGCATTGGTGCGTGGAGCGAGGCGGACATCGTCAAGTACCTGAAGACCGGCGCAAACCGTTTCGACATCGCCTCCGGGCCAATGGCCGAGGAAGTCGAGCATTCTTCGCAGCACTGGAAGGATGAGGATTTGCTGGCGGTGGCGGTGTACTTGAAGGACGGTGCCAAGCCGGTTGAGGCGGCCAAGCCAGTCGCTGCGGATGATGCGGCGATGGTGGCGGGCAAGGCGATTTATGCGGATCGCTGCTCGGCGTGTCATACGCCGACCGGTGAAGGCGCGGTCAATCTGTTCCCGAAACTGGCGTTGGCGCCGTTGGTGAACAGCAACGATCCGTCGTCGCTGATTCGTGTGGTGCTGGCGGGCAGTCGTGCGGGTGCGACGGATGCTGCGCCGACGGCTCCGGCGATGCCGGCGTTTGGCTGGAATCTGTCGGATGAGAATGTCGCGGATGTGCTGACGTATGTGCGTAATACGTGGGGCAATGCGGCGCCGGCGGTGTCCGGTTCGGATGTGAAGGATGTGCGTGAGGGGTTGAGGGCGAAGTAGGTTCACCTTCGACCGGAAGATCAAGAGCGTCTGCCTGGGGGCAGACGTTTCGCCTTCGGCGAGTTACTTGATAAAGCCCCAAGTAACCAAGGGCTTGTGCTCCTGGTTGGGCCCTTCCTTCGTCAGGGTTCCTTCACTCCGGTCTCGCTCCGT
>NZ_JASCOY010000155.1:0-7958 GCF_029960075.1 Pseudomonas sp. PS02290 | reverse complement strand
GCCCGCCGCCATCCGCCATCCATGGCGGGGGGCGGCTCTCGCGGCATCCATGCCGCTCGGCCCACTCCGCGAGACCTGCGTTCAGCCTGCACCCAAGTCGCGTTCTTCGGTGTTTGAACCTTTTGTGTATGAAGATCAAGATCAACAGCTTCCCGGCTAAAACCGGTCCTAGTGAATGCGCGCGCTGCTTTTTGTGGGACCGGCTTCAGCCGGGAAGGGGCCGGTGGGAGCGCCTTCGATTTCCCCGATCAACCAAACCCCATCAGCAGATCCCGCAACCGGTCCAGCGCCGGGTCGATGTCGAGCAGGTCAATCGCACCGAAGCCCAGCATCAGGCCGTCGCGGGGTGGCGCTTCGCTGTAGAAACCGTGGAGGGGGTAGAGGCCCAGCGCGGTATCCCGGGCGCGGTCGACCAGGATGTGCAGGTCGATCGCAGGCAGCAGCGAGGGCTTGAGC
This sequence comes from Pseudomonas sp. PS02290, assembly GCF_029960075.1. NCBI lineage: Bacteria > Pseudomonadati > Pseudomonadota > Gammaproteobacteria > Pseudomonadales > Pseudomonadaceae > Pseudomonas > Pseudomonas sp. PS02290. The sequence goes on along the minus strand of NZ_JASCOY010000155.1, from coordinate 7,502 downwards.
ATCACCGCCATGTGAAACCCCGCCGTGCACGGAATGGTTTCCAGCCAGGGCGCCAGATCACCGGCGATGCGTGCCAGGATGCGTTCGCGGCGCCCGGCGTAGGTGCTGTGGCAGCGGCGGATGTGTTTGTTGAGCAGGCCTTCGCTGATGAATTTGCTCAGCGCCCATTGCGGCAGGGTCGAGGTGTGCCAGTCGGTCAGTTGCTTGGCTTTGATCACCGCTTCGAGGATCGCCGCCGGCAGCACGGCGTACCCCAGGCGCAGTTCCGGCAGCAGGGTTTTCGAAAAGGTGCCGACGTAGGCCACGACGCCGTGCTCGTCCATGCTTTGCAGCGAGTCAGTGGGACGGCCTTCGTAGCGGAATTCGCTGTCGTAGTCGTCTTCGATGATGATCGCGCCGATCCGCCGGGCCTTCTCCAGCAGGGCGTGGCGGCGCGCGAGGCTCATGGGCATGCCCAGCGGCATCTGGTGGGAAGGGGTGACGTAGATGGCGCAGACATTGTCGGGAATCTCATCGACGATGATGCCTTCGCTGTCGACCGACACGCCGGTCACCTCGGCCCCTTGGGCGGCAAACAGCAGGCGCGCAGGTGTGTATCCGGGATCTTCCACGGCCACGCGGCTGCCGGGTTCGATCAGCACGCGAGCGATCAGGTCCAGGGCCTGTTGCGCGCCATTGCACACCACCACGTCATCGGCCACACAGCGGACGCCGCGGGCAAAGGCGATGTGCCCGGCAATGGCGGCGCGCAGGGCGGGCAGGCCTTCGGGCTGGCTGTAGAAGCCGCGTTCGGTGGACATCTGCCGCACCGCGTGGTGCACGCAGCGCCGCCACTCGTCATGGGGGAACTGGGTTTTCGCCGTCGCGCCGCCGAGAAAATCGTAGCGCAGGGTGCCCGCGCGGGTCGGGTGGCGCAGGGGCAGGGAGATGCGCTCCCATTTCGCCACAATGTGGGCGCTGGCCAGCGGCGAAGGCGCCGGCCGAGTCGGGCTGTAAGCGCTCAAGGCGTTGACGAACGTGCCGCTGCCGACCTTGCCGACGAGGTAGTTTTCGTAGGTCAGTCGGCTGTAGGTGTCGGAAATGGTTTTGCGCGACAGCCCCAGTTGCGCCGCCAGCAGGCGACTGGGCGGTAATTGAACACCTGCCGCCAGCCGGCCGGACACGATACTGTCGCGCAGCTGTTCATAAACTTGATGGGCGAGGTCCTTGCGGCCCTCGATAACGATGTGTAATTCCACGCAAACCCCTGAACAGCGCCGACGGTGCGGATGCACGCCGGTGGATTTTAGCCAGTGCAGCCGCGCGCGTGACAGCAACCGATGCAACGTTTACGCGCCAAGGTGCTCTTAGAGTTAGGCATAAACCTGACACGCACAGGCAGGACGGTCCGGACAGCGCTCGCAGAGCCCTGGGCCGCCGCTCCCATCCACTTGAAGATGGAACCCCGAACACATGACCACCCCGGACAAGCAGTACGTGGAATGGCTGGTTGAGCAATCGATGCTCAACGCCGCAAAGCAACGCGCAAAACTGTATGGCGGCCAGGGCCGTCTCTGGCAGCGGCCTTACGCCCAGGCCCGCCCACGGGACGCTTCGGCCATCGGCTCGGTCTGGTTCACCGCCTACCCGGCGTCGATCATCACCCGCGATGGCAGCTCGGTGCTCGAAGCGCTGGGCGATGAGCAGCTCTGGCACGCGCTGTCGGAAATCGGCATCCAGGGCATTCATAACGGCCCGTTGAAAGCCTCCGGCGGTTTGAAAGGCCGCGAGCGCACCCCGAGCATTGACGGCAACTTCGACCGCATCAGCTTCGAGGTGGATTCGTCCCTGGGCACCGACGCCCAGTTTCTTAACCTCAGCCGCATCGCCGCGGCGCACAACGCGATCGTCGTCGATGACGTGATCCCGTCCCACACCGGCAAGGGCGCGGACTTCCGCCTGGCCGAGATGGCCTACGAAGAGTACCCGGGCCTCTACCACATGGTGGAAATCAAGGAAGAAGACTGGTCGCTGCTGCCGGAAGTCCCGGCCGGCCGCGACGCTGTCAACCTGCAGCCTGCTACCGTCGATGCCCTGCGCGACAAGCATTACATCGTCGGCCAGTTGCAGCGGGTGATCTTCTTCGAACCCGGCGTCAAGGAGACCGACTGGAGCGCCACGCCCATCGTCACCGGCGTCGACGGCAAGGACCGCCGCTGGGTCTATCTGCATTACTTCAAAGAAGGCCAGCCGTCGCTGAACTGGCTGGACCCGAGTTTCGCCGCGCAGCAGATGATCATCGGCGACGCCTTGCACGCCATCGACGTGATGGGCGCGCGGGTGTTGCGTCTGGACGCCAACGGCTTCCTCGGCGTCGAACGCAAGGCCGACGGCACGGCGTGGTCCGAGAGCCACCCGCTGTCGATCACCGGCAACCAGTTGCTCGCAGGCGCCATTCGCAAGGCCGGCGGTTTCAGCTTCCAGGAGCTGAACCTGACCATCGACGACATCGCGGCGATGTCCCACGGCGGCGCCGATCTTTCCTACGACTTCATCACCCGTCCGGCGTATCAGCATGCCCTGCTCACCGGCCGCACGGAGTTTCTGCGGCTGATGCTGCGTCAGGTGCATGAGTTCGGCATCGACCCTGCGTCGCTGATTCACGCGCTGCAGAACCACGATGAACTGACCCTGGAGCTGGTGCATTTCTGGACGCTGCATGCTCACGATCAGTACCTGTATCAGGGCCAGACGTTCCCGGGCAACATCCTGCGCGAGCACATCCGCGAGGAGATGTACGAGCGTCTGGCCGGCGAGCACGCACCGTACAACCTGAAGTTCGTCACCAACGGCGTGTCCTGCACGACGGCGAGCATCATCACCGCAGCGCTGGGCATTCGCGAGCTGGACAGCATGACCGCCGCCGACATCGACAAGATCCAGCACATTCATTTGCTGCTGGTGATGTTCAACGCCATGCAACCGGGCGTGTTCGCGCTGTCGGGCTGGGACCTGGTGGGCGCACTGCCCCTGCCGGCCGAGCAGGTGGAGCACCTGATGGGTGATGGCGATACCCGCTGGATCCATCGCGGTGGCTATGACCTGGTCGACATGGACCCGGACTGCGAAGTCTCGGCAGGTGGCATGCCCCGGGCACGGGCGCTGTACGGCAGCCTCCCTGAACAGTTGAAGCGCCCGGATTCGTTCGCCTCGCAGTTGAAAAAGCTGCTGGCCGTGCGCCGCGCCTACGACATCGCTGCCAGCCGGCAGATTCTGATTCCGGACGTCGAACACCCGGGGTTGCTGATCATGGTTCACGAACTGCCGGCCGGGAAGGGTACGCAGATCACTGCGCTGAACTTCAGCGCGGAGGCCATCGTCGAGACCCTGCACCTGCCGGGCATCGCCCCAGGGCCGGTGGTGGACATCATCAACGAGCGGGTAGAAGGCGACCTGACTGAAGAGGGCGAATTCACCATCACACTGGACGCCTATGAAGGCCTGGCGCTGCGCGTGGTCAGCATGGCGGCACCGATGATGTAAACGGGCCTTGCTTAGTGGGACCGGCTTCATCCGGGAAAGCGTCAGTCGTCACACCGCTGAAGTGAGGGTGTACGGGCTGGCCTCTTCTCGGTTAAAGCCGGTCCTGCGAGGGAATGCGTGCAGTGAGGGATCACTTTTTTTCACCGTCTGCCGTTCGCGCAGACCTGTTCAGGTCGTTTTCTGTGTCAGTTGCTCAATCCGTTCGTGCCCCTGTCTTCGTTCACCTGTGGAGTTATCGCCTGACGTTCCTGCTGTCCGGGATGTCCCTCGGCGCGTGGGCGCCGCTGGTGCCTTTTGCCCGCGACCGCGCCGGGCTTGAAGAAGCCCAGCTTGGCCTGCTGCTGTTGTGCTTCGGCCTCGGTTCGATGCTGGCGATGCCGCTGGCAGGGATGCTCACCACGCGCAAGGGCTGCCGCTTTGTTTCGCTGATTGGCGGCGCCTTGATCTGCTGCATGCTGCCGTTGCTCGCTACGCTGTCTTCCCTGCCGGCGCTGGCAGTGGCCCTGGCGGTGTTCGGCGCGGGGCTGGGCAGCATCGATGTGGCGATGAACGTGCAGGGCCTGATGGTCGAGCGCGATCACGGGCGGCCGATGATGTCGGGGTTCCACGGGCTGTTCAGCCTCGGCGGCATCAGCAGTGCGCTGTTGATGACCTTGCTGCTGTGGCTGGGCGCGTCGCCGTTACTGGCGGTGGCCGTGGTGGTGGCGTTGATTGGCGGGATGTTGCTCTGGCACGCGCGCTACCTGGTGCCCCATGGCGCGGACGACCCATCAGCGCCGTTCGCTCGGCCGACCACCAAGGTGGTCATCGTCGGGATTCTCTGTTTCATCGCGCTGCTCGTGGAGGGCGCAATGCTGGACTGGAGCGCCGTGTTCCTGAACCGGATGCACCAGATCGATGTGTCGGTGGCTGGCGGCGCCTACGCGGTCTTCTCCCTGGCCATGGCAGCGGGGCGTTTTTCCGGGGACTGGTTGAGGAACCGCTTCGGCGCGGTGAACCTGCTGATCGGCGGCGGGCTGCTGGTGATGGTCGGGTTTGCCATGGCCATCCTGCTGGATCCCTGGCCGCTGTTCCTGTTGGGCTTCGCGCTGATCGGGCTGGGGTTGTCCAATACGTTTCCGGTCTACTGCTCGGTGGTCGGTGCGCAGACCAGAATGCCCGCGGGCCTGGCGATCGCAGTGATTACCGGGATCGGCTACTGCGGGATTCTGCTGGGGCCCGCGTTGATTGGTTTTGCTGCCCATGTGATTGGCTTGCGCGAGGCATTGCTGTGCGTGGGTGCGTTGATGCTGGCGCAGGTGCTGACGGCACGGCGGATGGCGAAGGGCTGAGGAAAGCCATCAATTTGCGGTGTGGCATTTGACGCCTTCCCGGCTGAAGCCGGTCCTACTGACAGCACGCGGTTTTAACGGTAGGACTGGCTTTAGCCGGGAAGAGGCCGGTGTGGACACCATCAGTTTTGCGGTGTGACATCAAATGTTTTGCCGGCTGAAGCCGGTCCTGCCAAATCGCGTATCCAGCCATCCAGCCATCCAGCCATCCAGCCATCCAGCCATCCAGCAAATCTTCAACCCACTGGCGCCTCTGTTAGACTTCGGCGCCTTGAAACTCAGGGGCTTTCCCATGACCGACCCGATTCGTCTTACCCAATACAGTCACGGCGCCGGCTGTGGCTGCAAGATCTCGCCCAAGGTGCTGGAAACCATCCTCGCCGGCAGTGGCGCGCAGAACCTCGACCCGCGCCTGTGGGTCGGCAATGCCTCCCGCGATGACGCGGCGGTGTATGCCATCGACGACGAAAAGGGCGTCGTGTCCACCACCGATTTTTTCATGCCCATCGTCGACGACCCGTTCGATTTCGGCCGCATCGCCGCGACCAACGCCATCAGCGACATCTACGCCATGGGCGGCGACCCACTGATGGCCATCGCCATTCTCGGGTGGCCGGTCAATGTGCTGGCCCCGGAAATCGCCCGCGAAGTCATCCGTGGCGGGCGTGCGGTGTGCGACGCGGCGGGCATCCCGCTGGCGGGCGGTCACTCCATCGACGCGCCCGAGCCGATTTTCGGTCTGGCCGTGACCGGGCTGGTGGAAAAGCGCTTCATGAAGCGCAACGACACCGCGACTGTGGGCTGCAAGCTGTTCCTTACCAAGCCGCTGGGCATTGGCATCCTCACCACCGCCGAGAAAAAAGGCCTGCTGCGCGACGAAGACATCGGCCTGGCCCGTGACGTGATGTGCACGCTGAACAAGCCCGGCAGCCGTTTCTCCCGACTGGCCGGCGTCACTGCCATGACCGACGTCACCGGCTTCGGCTTGCTCGGGCATCTGGTCGAGATGGCCGACGGCAGTCAGGTCACTGCACGACTGAATGCTGCCGCCGTCCCGCGTCTGGGCAGCGTCGATTTCTACATCGAGCAGGATTGCATCCCCGGGGGCACCCACCGCAACTACGACAGCTATGGCGAGCGCATCGGCGCGTTGACTGACGCGCAGAAGTTGCTGCTGTGCGATCCGCAAACCAGCGGCGGTCTGCTGATTGCCGTCGAGCCGGCCGAAGAAGCGGCGTTCCTGGCAATGGCCGACGAACTGGGCCTGAGCCTTGCGCCGATCGGCGAACTGGTGGAGCGACAGCCACTTGCGGTCGAGGTGTTCTGATGCGCGACAACAGCGCCGACCTGCGGGAGATTTTCCTCAACGACGTGCCGATGATGGACGTGCGTGCGCCGGTTGAATTCACCAAAGGCGCGTTTCCCGGCGTGATCAATCTGCCGCTGATGAACGACGTCGAGCGGCAGAAGGTCGGCACCAGCTACAAACAGGACGGGCAGCAAGCCGCCATCGAACTGGGCCACAAATTAGTGTCAGGCGACTTGAAAGAGGCGCGGATCGAGGCATGGGCGAGTTTTGCCCGCAACCATCCCGACGGTTTTTTGTATTGCTTTCGCGGCGGTCTGCGTTCGCAGATCACCCAGCAATGGCTCAAGAGCGAAGCGGGCATCGAGTACCCCCGGGTCATCGGTGGCTACAAGGCGATGCGCAGCTTTTTGATCGAGGTGACCGAGCAGGCCGTGGTCGAGTGCGATTTCGTGCTGATCGGCGGCCTGACCGGCAGCGGCAAGACCGAGGTGCTGCAGCAGCTCGACAACGGGCTGGATCTGGAAGGCCATGCCAACCATCGCGGCTCGAGCTTCGGCAAACACGCAACGCCGCAGCCGGGGCAGATCGATTTCGAGAACCTGCTCGCCGTGGACATCCTGAAGAAGCGCGCCCGGCACCTGAATCAGTTCGTGGTCGAGGATGAAGGGCGGATCGTGGGCAGTCGTGCGGTCCCCCTTGAGTTGTACCGGACGATGCAGGACGCGCCGCTGGTGTGGCTGGAGGACAGTTTTGACAGCCGGGTCGAGCGGATTCTGAAGGATTATGTGACGGATCTGTGTGCCGAGTTCATCGCCGTGCAGGGCGTGGAAGCGGGTTTTGCGGCGTACGCCGAGCGGCTGAAGCAAAGCCTGTCGAGTATCGTTCGGCGGTTGGGCGGTGAGCGTTATCAGCGGCTGGCGGCGATCATGGACAGTGCGCTGGCTGAGCAGGCGCGCAGCGGGGCGGTGGATGAGCACCGGGGCTGGATCAGCGGGATGTTGGGTGAGTATTACGATCCGATGTATGCGTTTCAGCGGGACAGCAAGAACCCCCGGATCGAGTTTGCCGGAGATCAGAGGGCTGTTGTCGAGTATCTGAAACAGCGGAAACTGAACTACCGCGGTTGAAGATCAAGATCAAGAGCGTCGGCCTAACGGCCTCTGTTTCGCCTTCGGCGAGTTACTTGGAAAAGCACCCCAAGTAACCAAGGGTGCTTGCTCCTGGCTGGGTTCCTCCTTCGTCGGAATACCCTCACTCCGACGACGCTCCGTGGGCCCGCGCCGAACGGACATCCATGTCCTAGCGGCGCTCTCGCGGCATCCATGCCGCTCGGCCCACTG
>NZ_JASCOY010000154.1:0-8042 GCF_029960075.1 Pseudomonas sp. PS02290 | reverse complement strand
GCGGTAGGTCAGATGCAACCGTTTCGCTGACACACCGCGATCGCGAGCAAGCTCACTCCTACAGGGAATGTGTACGCCAATCAGCCGAAGGGCGTGTCCCGGTCGACCGAAAGACTTACGCCCCGGCCAGCTTGGCAACCGCACGTTCGAAGCGGTTCAGGCCTTCTTCGATGTCGGCGTCTTCGACCACCAGGCTCGGCGCGAAACGCACCACGTCGGGACCGGCCTGAAGCACCATCACGCCTTCCTGCTCGGCGGCGTTGAAGAAGTCCTTGGCCTTGCCTTTCCAGGCGTCGGTCAACACGCAGCCGATCAACAGGCCCATGCCGCGCACCTGGCTGAACACGCCGTATTGCTGACCGATCTTCTCCAGACGGGCCTTGAACAATTCATGCTTGGCCTTCACGCCCGCCAGCACTTCCGGGGTGTTGACCACGTCGATAACTGCCTCACCCACCGCGCACGCCAGCGGGTTGCCGCCGTAGGTGGTGCCGTGAACGCCAACGGCCAGGTGCTTGGCAAGTTTTTCAGTGGTCAGCATGGCCGCCATCGGGAAACCGCCGCCGATGCTTTTCGCGCTGGAGAGAATGTCCGGCGTCACGCCGTAATGCATGTACGCAAACAGGTGACCGCTGCGGCCCATGCCGCTCTGGACTTCGTCGAAGACCAGCAGCGCGTTGTGCTCATCGCACAATTTGCGCGCGCCTTGCAGGTATTCGAGTTCGGCCGGCAGTACGCCGCCCTCGCCCTGGATCGGCTCGAGCACCACCGCGCAGGTCTTGTCCGAGACGGCGGCCTTCAGCGCGTCCAGGTCATTGAAGGGGACGTGGGTGATGCCGGTGATTTTCGGGCCGAAGCCGTCGGAGTATTTCGGCTGACCGCCGACGCTCACGGTGAACAGGGTGCGGCCGTGAAAGCTGTTCAGGGCCGCGACGATTTCGTACTTGTCCGGGCCGTACAGATCGTGGGCCACGCGACGGGCCAGTTTGAAAGCGGCTTCGTTGGCTTCGGCGCCGGAGTTACAGAAGAACACGCGGTCGGCGAAGGTGGCGTCAACCAGCTTCTTGGCAAAACGCAGCGCCGGTTCGTTGGTGAAGACGTTGGAGACATGCCACAACTTGTTGGCCTGCTCGGTCAGCGCGTCGACCAGCGCAGGGTGCGCATGGCCCAGCACGTTGACCGCGATGCCGCCGGAGAAATCAACCAGTTCGCGACCCGACTGATCCCAGACGCGAGAACCCTGACCGCGCACGGGGATGAAGGCTGCCGGGGCATAGTTGGGGACCATCACCTGGTCGAAATCGGCACGTTGCACCGGTACTTGCTCAACGGACATCGGAGTCTCCTGAAGAGGAACGCCTGCCTGGAACTGGCGAGCGATGGAAGGATTGTAAGGACTGATTCGGGCCGGGCCTTGCCGCCAAGCGACAACTTCTTATAGCGCCAAACCGGCTTTTTAAGGGGTTTTCGGCAATGCGACAAATTGCGTCACAAAGGCGCAGTTTAAACACTGGCGTGCGACTGGCGCACTGTTGAGTTCAGGGCGACTTGTCTGGATTTTCAACCGCGCTCGGCGGGCACCGATGACAATTCGAACGGGCTGCTGCTGCGACGCTGATTGCGGTCTTCGCGAGGGGTAGCGCCGAAGAAGTTACGGTAGGCGCTGGAGAAATGCGGCCCCGAAGAGAAACCGCAGGACAGGCCGATCTGAATGATCGATTTGCTCGTCTGCATCAGCATCTGCCGTGCCTTGTTCAGGCGCAGTTCGAGGTAATACTGGCTCGGCACCCGATTGAGGTACTGCTTGAAGATGCGCTCCAGCTGACGTCGCGACACACACACGTGCTGGGCGATTTCGTCGGTGGTCAGCGGCTCTTCGATGTTGGCTTCCATTAACAGCACCGCCTGGGTCAGCTTCGGGTGACTGGAACCCAAACGGTTCTGCAGTGGAATCCGTTGACGCTCGCCGCCTTCGCGGATGCGCTCCACCACCAGTTCTTCCGACACCGCGCCGGCCAGTTCAGCGCCGTGGTCACGGGCCAGCACCGCCAGCAACAGATCCAGCACCGACATCCCGCCGCACGCTGTCAGGCGATCGCGATCCCAGTCGAACAAATGGCTGGTGGCGATGACCTTGGGGAAGCGCTCGGCGAAATCGTCCTGCCAGCGCCAGTGCACCGCGGCACGGTAACCGTCGAGCAAGCCCAATTGCGCCAGCGGATACACACCCGCCGACAACCCGCCGATCACGCAACCGGCGCGGACCAGTTGCTTGAGCGCGCCGCCGAGGGCCGAAGACATCGGCGCCGGTGGCTCGTCGGCCAGAAGAAACAGCTTCTGAAACCCTTCCAGACGACCGACCCACGGCTCGCCCGGCAATTGCCAACCGCTGCCATCAATCGGCGGTTCTGCCTGCAGAAACGACAGTTCGTACACCACTTCGGGGTGAACGCGCTGAGCAACACGCAGAGCTTCCTCCGCCAGCGCCAGGGTCAAGGCTTTGGTGCCGGGCCAGATGAGAAATCCGATTCGATGGGCAGTCATGGCGTGCAATCCGAAACGTGTCGCTAAAAGGGGTCGCACGCCTGGCATGCGATGGGATTCTGTAACCTTCAGTCAATGGCTGCGGCCTGAATGACGCGCAGCATGAACCGTTCTGAAGCAAAACGCACCGCTCTCACGTGGCGGGCGGGTTACTTCAAACTGCCTGACAGGAACTGCTGCAAACGCTCGGATTTCGGATTGACCAGCACTTCACGGGGATTGCCGGATTCTTCAACCAGGCCCTTGTGCAGGAAGATCAGCTGATTCGACACTTCACGGGCAAAGCCCATTTCGTGAGTCACCACCACCATGGTCCGGCCTTCCTGAGCCAGCGCCTGCATGACTTTCAGCACATCACCGACCAACTCGGGGTCCAGGGCGGACGTCGGTTCGTCGAACAGCATGACTTCCGGCTCCACTGCCAGCGCCCGGGCAATCGCTACGCGCTGCTGCTCGCCGCCGGACATGTGCCCTGGGTAGGCGTCCTTGCGGTGATAGACGCCGACCTTGTTCAGATAATGTTCGGCCTTTTCCAGCGCTTCTTTCTTCGGCACGCCCAGGACGTGCACGGGCGCTTCGATGATGTTTTCCATCGCAGTCATGTGCGACCACAGGTTGAAGTGCTGAAACACCATCGACAGGCGCGAACGCATGCGCTGCAGCTGTTTCAGGTCAGCCGCCTTCAGGCCGCCGTCCTTGTTGGAGACCAGCTTGAGCTCTTCGTTGTTGAGCAGAATGCGGCCGGATTTCGGCTGCTCCAGCAAGTTGATGCAGCGCAGAAACGTACTCTTGCCCGAGCCGCTGGAGCCGATGATGCTGATGACATCGCCAGCCTTGGCGGTCAGCGAAACGCCTTTGAGCACTTCGTGACTGCCGTAGCACTTGTGCAGGTCCTGGACTTCCAGTTTGTTCATGATGTCGGTTCTCACAAGTAATCAGTCACTGAGCAGGCGGCCGCTGCGCAACGGTGTGCGGCCGGCCACTTTGGCCATCCAGAAACCCGGCTGGGCGTAACGCAGTTTTTCGATGGCGAACAGCACGCCGGCGGTACCGGCACAGACGGTGGTAGCGCGATCGGTCAACGGGTCGATGACGTCGAACAGCGGTTCACCGGGCTCGACCCAGGCCCCCGCTGGACGCAAGAAAGTCAGCACGCCGGGATGGGGCGCATAAATCATTTCGGTGCCTTCGAACGGCATGCCTTCGCAGGCTTCATGGCCAGGTTGCGGCCACTCGCCACTGATCAGCCCCTGCTCGGCCAGAAACGCCAGAATGCCTTCGGCGTAGGCCTCGGCTTCGGCCTTGCCCGTGTTGGCCTGACCGCCCAGTTCGAGGGTAGTCGCCAGGCAGGCCAGCGGTATCTGCGCGTCCGGAAACTGCTTGGACAAGCGCAACCACGGCAGCGAACAGGCTTCGTCGAACGAGCTGCCGCCGGAATCCTCGGCCAGCAGCGCGACGGTCACCCCCAGATGCGCCGACAGCGAACGCCATTGCGGCCAGTGCTGCGGCAAGGCGTACATGTGCAGCGAAGCGTCGGTGTCGCAATGCAGGTCCAGCACCACGTCGGCGTTGCAGGCATGACTGAGCAAGACGCGCTGCATCCCGGCCAGTTCGCTGCCGGCCGGCGGCAATTGCTCGAGCACATCGGCCATGGCCTGACGGATCAGTTTGACGTTGGCGTGGGGGTCGTCACCGAGCTTGCCTGCCAGCGCCTGGGCGACCGGCTCGCTCAGCTCGGTGAAATCGCGATTGAAATTCTTGCCGCTGCCGTACTCGAAACGGCCCTGGTGGTTGCCCTGCAGCAACTGGCCCAGACCGATCGGGTTGGCGACCGGCACCAGCTCGATGACGCCCTTGAGCAGGCCCTGTTCTTCCAGCTGGGTCAGGCGTTTCTTCAATTCCCAGGCGGTGCGCATGCCCGGCAGCTCGTCGGCGTGCAGGCTGGCCTGAATGTAGGCCTTGCGCTCGCCCTGACCGAAACGGAACACACTCAGGGTGCGCTGGGTGCCGAGATTGCCCCACGGTAGATCGTGATCGATGCGCTGCATATCAGTGCTTCCTCGGGGCGAGGTAACTGAGCCAGCGGCGCTCGGCCAGCTTGAACAGTTTCACCAGAATGAACGTCAGGCAGAGGTAGAAAACGCCCGCCGTGATGTAGGCCTCGAACGGCAGGTAGAACTGCGCGTTGACCGCGCGCGCCGCACCGGTGATATCCATCAGCGTGACAATCGAGGCCAGACTGGTGGTCTGCAGCATCATGATCACTTCGTTGCTGTACTGCGGCAGCGCACGGCGCAGGGCCGATGGCAGCAAAATCCGGCGGTACATCTTGGCTTTGGACATGCCGATTGCCCGCGCTGCTTCGATCTCGCCCGGCGGCGTGGATTTCAGGCTGCCGGCGATGATTTCAGCGGTGTAGGCGCTGGTGTTGATAGCGAAAGCCAGGCACGCGCAGAAGGTCGCACTCGACAGCCACGGCCACAGGATGCTTTCACGCACCGCTTCAAATTGCGCCAGCCCGTAGTAGATGAGGAACAACTGCACCAGCATCGGCGTGCCGCGGATGACGTAGGTGTAGCTCCACGCCAGCAGATTGACCCAGGCGATTTTCGACACGCGCATCAGGCCCAGCGGCAGGGCAGCGAGCAGGCCGAAAAACAGCGACAGCGCGAGCAGTTTGAGGGTGATCAGCAGACCGCCGAAGTACAGCGGCAGGCTTTCCCAGACGACGTTGTAATCGAAAATCATAGGTCTGCCACCCTCACGCCGGCCGAGTAACGTTTTTCGATGTAGCGCAGTACCAGCAGCGAGACACTGGTGATGACCAGGTACATGGCCGCGACTGCGAGGAAGAAAGTGAAGGGTTCGCGGGTGGCATCGGCCGCCTGCTTGGCCTTGAACATCATGTCCTGCAGACCGACCACGGAAATCAGCGCGGTGGCCTTGGTCAGTACCAGCCAGTTATTGGTGAACCCGGGGATCGCCAGACGAATCATCTGCGGCACCAGAATGCGGAAGAACACCCGGCCACTGCTCATGCCGTAGGCCATGCCTGCTTCGGCCTGCCCTTTCGGGATGGCCATGAACGCGCCACGGAAGGTTTCCGACAGGTACGCGCCAAAGATGAAACCCAGCGTGCCGATACCGGCCACCAGCGGGTTAAGGTCGATGTAGTCGTCGTGACCGAGCAGCGGCGCGATGCGGTTGAGCAGGTCCTGACCGCCGTAGAAAATCAGCAGAATCAGCACCAGATCGGGAATGCCGCGGATCACGGTGGAATACAGATCGCCCAGCCATGCCAGCCAGCGCACCGGCGACAGCCGCAATGCCACGCCGATCAGGCCGAGCACGATCGCCAGCGCCATGGAGCACAGAGCGAGCTGCAAGGTCAGCCATGCACCGTCGAGGATGACGGCTCCGTAACCTTTCAACATGTTGTTTGGCCCTCAAGCGCGGGATAGAAAAATGGCGCAATCAGTCGGTGCGGTGACCGGCTGCTTGCGCCATTGACGGCTTCAAACCACGTTATTTGCCGTAGATGTCGAAGTCGAAGTACTTGTCTTGAATGGCTTTGTATTTGCCGTTGGCACGAATGGCCGCGATGGCTGCGTTGAGCTTGTCCAGGTCAGCCTTGTCGCCCTTGCGCACGGCAATGCCGACGCCGTCGCCGAAGTAGTTGACGTCGGTGAAGGCCGGACCGACGAATGCGTAGCCTTTGCCGGATTCGGTATTGAGGAAGCCGTCCTGCAGCAGGGTGGCATCCGCCACGGTGCCATCGAGACGACCGGCGGCGATGTCCAGGTAGACTTCGTTCTGCGAGCTGTACGGTTTGATTTCAGCACCCAGCGGGGCCAGGACTTCGCGGGCGAAACGCTCGTGGATCGAGCCACGCTGCACGCCGATGTTCTTGCCCTTGAGTTCGGTCAGCGCGTCGCTGACGACGGTGCCCTGCTTCATGACCAGACGGGCCGGGGTGTTGTAGTACTTGTTGGTGAAGTCGACGGACTTCTTGCGGTCTTCGGTGATGGACATCGAGGACAGGATGGCGTCGATCTTGCGCACTTTCAGCGCCGGGATCAGGCCGTCGAATTCCTGCTCGACCCATACGCACTTGACCTTCATCTCTTCGCACAGGGCGTTGCCGATGTCGTAGTCGAAACCGACGATGCTGCCGTCCGGCGCCTTGGAGGCAAACGGAGGGTATGCCGCTTCGATGCCGATCTTCATGGGCTTTTCATCGGCGAATACGGGCTGTGCCAATACGGTCAGTGCCAGCGCACCCAGCAGCATGAGCTTTTTCATTTCTTGGAACTCCATCGGTATAACGCGACAAATGGCAGTGAGCGAGACGCTCAATGAACAGGAGGAATCAGAAATTGCGACGCGAGGTGCCGGCGGGTCTCTGGACCCGACAAGCCTTCGGCGAGTGGTCGGCATTTTAGCGGCAGGCTGAAAGTCGATATTTCTTCAATGCGACAACTAGTTACAGAAGCACATGAAATCGTGATCAGGCCAATTGACATCCAAAAAGCTTTATGCAAGTGCCAGAGCTGGCAAACCTATCAACGAAGCAAATAACGCGCCCATTATTGGCAAAGCCTTATGATCCGGCAAGTCCAGCGTGGGAGCGGGTTGATTCAGGGCGATGAAATGCTTTGTTTTCGGGTGGAAACGCCCCACAGCGGGGCGGGAGGTTACCGGGGCGGGTGTGGGGTAACAAATCGATATTTCCCGATTCGCGAGTGTTGAAGATCAAGAGCGTCCGCCTGGGGGCGGACTGTTTCGCCTTCGGCGAGTTACTTGGAAAAGCACCCCAAGTAACCAAAGGTGCTTGCTCCTGGCTAGGTTCCTCCTGCGTCGGAATACCCTCACTCCGACGACGCTCCGTGGGCCCGCGCCGAACGGACATCCATGTCCTGACGGCGCTCTCGCCGCATCCATGCGGCTCGACCCACTCTGCGTCGTCTGCGTTCAGCCTGCACCCAAGTCGCGATTGGCGGTGTTTGAGCCTTTTGCGGATGAAGATCTAAAGCAGATCAAGAACAGATAGAGGTCGGATCGAGGGCAGATCAGTCGCCATGGACTTGTGGGAGTGAGCTTGCTCACGAAGGGGGTTGGTACATCCATCGGACATCTGGTGCTTGGAATACAGCATTCGCGAGCAAGCTCGCTCACAGGGAGGGGGTGTGATCGGCAAAATTGTTGGCGCCTGGACTAGCCTCTTCCCGGCTAAAGCCGGTCCCACTGACAGCAGCGCGTTCAGTCAGTAGGACTAGCTCCGACTGTAGGACCGGCTTCAGCCGGGAAGCTTTTGCTTTTGCAGTTGATTTTCTACGCGATAGTCCAGACACCACCAAATGCGACTTGGGTGCAGGCTGAACGGAGGTCTCGAGGAGTGGGCCGAGCGGCATGGATGCCGCGAGAGCGCCGTCAGGACATGGATGTCCGTTCGGCGCGGGCCCACGGAGCGGGACCGGAGTGAAGGAACCCGACGAAGT
>NZ_JASCOY010000153.1:0-8208 GCF_029960075.1 Pseudomonas sp. PS02290 | reverse complement strand
ATGTAGAGCAGATCGGCGCCGGCGGCCTGGGCGAACAGCGGCGGAATGTCGCCGGTGGAGCCCACGTCCAACGCCCCGATATTCAACGCCTCCAGCATCTGCGGCCCGGCCGGGAATTCGATCCACTGCACGTGGGTATTCGGGAAGCGCTTCTCCAGCAGCCCCTGTTCCTTGGCCAGCACCAACGCAATCGAGCCCTTCTGATACCCGATGCGCAACTCGGCCGGGTCGGATGAGTCGGCTGCGGACGCGACGTTCGCCCAGGCCAGGTTGATCCCGATCACGGCCAGCAATGCGCTGCCCAATGTGCGCAATGTCTTCATCCTTTCAAACCCTCTTGGTTTCTGTGTGCAGGGCGATGGCCTGGCGGCGCGCTGAAGCGGTTGGCCGGACGCGGCAAACCCAGGTGCTCGCGCAAGGTGCTGCCGGTGTAGTCCTGTCGGAACAAGCCGCGCCGCTGCAGCTCCGGAATCACCTTGTGCGCGACGTCTTCCAGCCCGCCCGGCAAGTGCGGCACCAGCACGTTGAAGCCGTCGGCCGCGCCCTGCTCGAACCATATCTGCCACTGATCGGCGATCTGACTCGGGGTGCCGACCACACTGAAGTGGCCTCGACCGCCGGCGATTTTTCGTCCTAGCTGGGCCAGGGTCAGGTTCTCGTCCTGCGCCAGTTGCGAGAGCAGGGCCTGGCGGCTTTGCTGGCCGCTCCGGGTCAATGGCAGCGCGGGCAAGGGTTCGTCCAGCGGGTAACCCGAGAGGTCGAAATTGCCGAGCATTCTTCCCAGTAACGCGACACCCACGCGGGGCTCAACCAGCGCCTGGAATGCCTCGAATTTGTCCCGGGCCTGGGCCTCGCTGTCACCGACCACCACGAACATGCCGGGCATGATCTTGAGCGTGTCGGGGTCTCGGCCGAATCTGGCGGCGCGGGACTTCAGGTCCTGATAGAACGCCTGGGCAGCGGCCAGCGAGGCCTGAGCGGTGAACACCACTTCGGCGGTCTGCGCCGCCAGCGTGCGGCCCGCTTCCGACGAGCCGGCCTGAACCACCACCGGCTGACCCTGGGGCGAGCGGGCCACATTGAGCGGGCCTTTGACCTTGAAGTGCTCACCCTGATGATCCAGCACGTGGAGGCCGTCAGGGCGGTAATACGCGCCACTGGCCTTGTCCCGAACAAAAGCGTCGTCGTCCCAGCTGTCCCACAATCCGGTCACCACCTGATGAAACTCCCGGGCGCGGCTGTAGCGCTCGGCATGATCGATGTGCTCGTCGCGGCCGAAGTTAAGGGCTTCGGCGGCGGCATCCGAGGTGACCAGATTCCAGCCCGCGCGGCCCCCTGAAAGGTGATCCAGCGAGGCAAATTTACGGGCGATGTGAAAGGGCTCGTTGTAGCTGGTAGTGGCGGTGACGATCAGGCCGATGCGCTCGGTGACGGCACTCAACGCCGAAACCAGCGTCAGGGGTTCGAAGTGGTCCGAACGCGCCATGGAGCTGGCGGCGTCCCCCGTCGCGGCCGCCACGCTGTCGGCGATGAACAGCGTGTCGAACTTCGCTGCTTCGGCCACCTGCGCCAGGTGTTTGTAGTGCTTGAAGTCCAGGCCCGCGTTGGCCGGCACGTCCGGGTGGCGCCACGCCGCAACGTGGTGCCCGGTGGCCATCAGGAACGCGCCCAATTTCATCTGCCGGGGCTCAGTGTGTATGTGGCGGGATTCAGTGCTCATTGCCGATGCCTTTCATGCAGTGTCCTTGTGACGGTTCGCCCATGTTCAGAAATCCTTGCGCACTTGCACGCCGAAGTAGCGCTCGTCGTCCCGTGGCACGGCGCGGTAGATGTAACCCGTGCCGCTGGCAAGCAGGGGGGAATAGGATCTGTCGGTGAGGTTTTTCGCCAGCACCGCGACGCGCCAGCCATTGCTGTAATCGGCCACGGCTGCGCTGGCGTTCCACAGGCCGTAGGCGCCCTGTTTGGTGTCCGGGTTCTGGCTGATGTCGTACTGCACTTCGCTCTGCCAGCTGTAATCAGTGCCCAGTTCGATGTCCAGCCCGTTGTCCAGCGGGATGGTGTAATCGGCGCGTACGTAACTTTTCCAGTCCGGCGCGTAGGGCAGCGTCTTGCCGTTCACGTCACAGGACGCCGCCGCGCCCGCCGGGCAGCTGAACTGGTCGATGCGCGCCTTGGTGTAGGCGATGGCGCCGGAGAACTTCAGGTTGCGTGTGGCCTGCAAGGCGTAGTCGGCCTCGATCCCTTCGGTGCTGACGCTGCCGGCGTTGATCAGCCGGGTCACCACCTGGCCCGCGACGCTGTCGAAGAAGTTCGCCTGATAGTTGCTGTACTCGCTGTGGAACACCGCGACGTTGGTGGTCAGGCGGTGGTTCCAGGTGGTGGCTTTGATGCCCAGCTCCCAGTTGTTCGAGGTTTCAGGTTTGAGCGCGCCGGTGTCCCGGGGCTGCATGTTGAAGAACACGTTGTAGGCCGGGCCTTTGTAGCCGCGCGAGTAGGTGAGGTAAGCCATGACCGAATCGCTCAGGTCATATTGCACGCCCAGCCGCCCGGACCAGCCGTCTTCGTCCACCGAACCGGAGCTGCTGGTGCCGGGCTGAATGCCGCTGACCGTAGTGGCGGACGTCGAGACGCGGCGGTGATCGTATTCCAGGTCGTCGTGGGTCCAGCGCAGACCGGCGATGCCGCGAAACGCCGGGGTGAAATTCAGCGTGCTTTCGCCGAACACCGCGTAGCTGTCGCTGGTGGTGCTGTAGTCGGCGACGCCGGTGTTGGTCGCGGTGGGCGTGATCAGCGTGCGGCGATAGGTTTCGTCGTCCTTGCCGTGCATGTAATACAGGCCGCCGACGTACTCGAGGAACTGGCCTTTCGGCGAGGCCAGTCGCAGCTCCTGGGAGTACTGGTTGAAATCCAGATCGCCCTTGTCTTCGGTGCCGGGGAAGGCGGCGCTGACGTTGGCCAGTCGGTCGCCATCCTGCCACTGGGTGTTGTTCCAGCCGCGCCAGGCGGTGATCGAGGTCAGCGTGTAATCGCCCAGGTTCAAGTCCAACTGGGCAGACAAGCCTTTGTTGATGTCGTCGACATGGCTGCGGTAGTCACTGACCAGATCGCGGTTGTCGTTGCTGGCGCGCACCGGCGACAGCGCGTTGGCGAAGGCCGGTGTCAGCGACTGGCTGATGACCCCGTTGGGGGTGTCATCGTGGGACTGCATGTAGTCGCCGATGACGATCAGCTTGACGTCTTCATTGGGAGTGAATTCCAGCTTGCCGCGCGCGCCTTTGTGGTTGTAGCCGTTGACCTCCTGCCCGTTGGCCTTGTTGTGCACGTTGCCGTCGTAGGTGCCAAACAGGGTCGTGACCGAGGCTTTCAGCGTATCGGGAATCAGGCTGCCGCCAATGCCGAAACGGGTGCGGCTTTCATTGCCGCTGTAGTACGACTGATCGATGTAGCCGTGGGTCTCTGCGGTGGGCGCCTTGCTGACGATGTTCAGCACACCGGCCGAGGCGTTCTTGCCGAACAGCGTGCCTTGGGGGCCACGCAGGACTTCGATGCGTTCCAGGTCCAGCAGGTCCAGGGTCGCTTGGCCGGGCCGCGCATAGACCACGCCGTCCACCACCGTCGCGACAGTCGGCTCGACGCCCGGGGACGTGGAAATGGTGCCGACGCCGCGCATGAACAATGAAGTGTCCTTGTTCGAGGCACCGGTGCGGAAATTCAGCGCAGGCACTTGCTGCGCGATACTGGCAACGCCGTTGCGGTTGTCACGCTCCAGCTGTTCGCCGTCCAGTACCGTGACGGCCACCGGGACCTGCTGCAGCGGTTCTTCCCGGCGGGTGGCGGTGACCGTGACCGCCTGCAGGGTGGCGGTTTCGGGTGCTTGCTCCGCCATTGGCGGCGCGGTCGATACGTCCGCCGCGAAGGCCGGCAGTGCGCACAGCGCGAATGCGGTGGCAATGGCCTGACTAAGGTGACTCGGTGAATGGAACGCCCCGGTTTGTCGCATGATCGTTGCTCGCTGATGAATGCCTGTCGGAAGGTGGCTCTGCGGCCACTGGTGTGCTGCGCGGCAGAAAGGTGGGCATTCGCTCAAGCGAGTAGCTGATACTGTCAGTTAGCGCTAACATCGCCAGTATCGGTAACCGGTGGATAGACCGTCCAATACTGAAAAATCAGCTTTAAATAATCTCTGGTTATAAACAGGCTTTTGACAGGAGCGGGCGTTTTGACGGACACAGCGGATCCCCCACGCAAGCGGCGCGGTGCCGGGCGCGTCACTCAGGACGCGGTTGCTCGCCACGTCGGCGTGTCGACGATGACCGTGTCGCGTTATTTCAATCAGCCGGATCAGGTGTCCGACGAGCATCGTCAGCGCATTGCGGCAGCCGTCGCCGAGCTGGGATACGTGCCTAATCTGGTGGCCGGAGGGCTGGCGTCGGCCAAGGGCAGGATCGTGGCGATGGTGGTGCCGAACATCTCCGGGCCGATTTTTGCGGACACCATCCAGGGCTTCAGCGACACCCTGGCCCGGCACGGCTATCAGTTACTGCTGGCGTCGAGCTATTTCTCCACGGAACAGGAAGAGCGGGCGATCCGCGCGTTTCTCGGCTGGTCACCCGCTGCGCTGGTGGTCACCAGTCACTTCCACAGTGAGGCCACGGAGAAGATGCTCGCGGCGGCGGACATTCCGCTGATCGAAACCTGGGACTACCAGCCCGACCGCGCGCCGATCCAGATCGGCTTTTCCCATCACGAGGTCGGGGTCACTGGCGCGCGTTATCTGCTTCAACGCGGCTATCAGCGAATTGCGTTCGTGCTCAACAGTGCGGCGGGGGACTTCAGTGCCCAGGAGCGTTGCGCCGGGTATATGCAGGCCCTGGGGGGGGCCGGGGTCAGCCCGCAGATTTTCACTCCGGCGGGTGATCTCGCGCCGTTCGAAGCCGGCAAGCAGGCGCTCACCGAACTGATGCAGCGGGCCACGCCTCCCGACGCAATCTTCTTCGCCAACGACAACCTGGCCGCCGGCGGTTTGCTCGCGGCCCAGCGTGCAGGGGTAAGCATTCCGGGTGACTGCGCGATGCTGGGTTTCGGCGATTACCCCTTCGCCGAAATGCTCATGCCCAGCCTCAGCACGATCAAGCCGCCGGCGCTTCAGATCGGTGTGCTCGCTGCCGAGCGGGTGCTGCAACGGCTGGGTGTGATTGTCACGGACGAGGTCTTTCAGCGGTTGAATCTGCTGGAGTGCCGGTTGATCGGTCGGGAAAGTACCTAGCGACGTTCTGCCAAGCCGCCATCACCAAGTGCCGCTGGCCGGTTTCGGCAGGTTCAGCGTGCCGCTGTCTTCGAAGCGCATCGGGCCGAACAGTCCGCCGGCCAGCTTGCCGTGCAGCTCGTAGGGCAGGTTGTCCAGCCGTTGCTGATCGGCAAGGCCCACCGCCTGGCGCAGTGCGGCAAAGGCTGACACGGTGACCGGCACCGTCAACACGCCTTCGGAGAACCGCCCGATCGTGCCTTTCTGGTCGCTCACGCCAGAGGCAAGCAAGCGGCCGTTGACGTCCAGATTCAGCGCCACACCGTCGTACTGGATGTCGGTGTCGTTAGGGTTTTGCAGGCGCAGCTTCACGGCGAAGCGGATTTCCAGATCCTGGCCGGGCAGGGGATCGATGCCCACTACGTTGATGTTCAGCGGATCGCGGCTGGGAAACAGCGCGCAGGCGCTGAGTGCGAGCACCAGGGTCAGGCCGGCGAGGAGGGTGCGGATCGGGCGTAGCGGCATCGGTGACTCCCATGGCAGGCCGTTGGGGCGCAACACGCCCCTTCAAACGTCCAGACGATTCAAGTGTGCGACCCCGCGCGCCGGTAGAGGTTCTGCGTCAGGTCCCGCGGCAGGGCTAGGGGGCGGATCCTGCAGCACCTTAAGCGTGGCAGCTTCCGGGTCGAATTCGGTGAGCTCCGGCTCCTGGTATTCCTCCGGCAGAAAGATGTTGAGGATGATCGCGCAGAACGCGCCGACGGTGATGGGCGATTCGAAAATGTTGTGCAGCGCCTTCGGCAGCTCGCGCAAGACCTCCGGCACGGCCGCGACGCCCAGGCCCATGCCCAGAGAAATCGCCACGATCAGCATATTGCGCCGATGCAGACCGGCCTCCGAGAGGATCTTGATTCCGGCCACCGCGACGGTGCCGAACATGATCAGCGTTGCGCCACCCAGCACCGGCTTCGGCATCAGTTGCAGCACGGCCCCGATGATCGGGAACAGGCCCAGCAGCACCAGAATCCCGGCGATGAAAAACGCCACGTAGCGGCTGGCCACGCCCGTCAGCTGAATCACCCCGTTGTTCTGCGCGAAGGTCACCATGGGCAGGCTGTTGAAGGTCGCGGCCAGCGCCGAATTCAGCCCGTCTGCCAGCAGCCCCGACTTGATCCGGCGGATGTACACCGGCCCGCTCACCGGCTGCTGAGAGATCATCGAGTTGGCGGTGAGGTCCCCGGCGGCCTCCAGCGGCGACACCAGAAAGATCACCGCGATGGGGATGAACGCCAGCAGATCGAAGGAAAAGCCGTATTTGAACGGCACCGGCAGGCTCATCACCGGCACATGGGGCATCTGCGCGAAATCCACCCGGCCCATGAACCACGCGACGGCGAAGCCCAGGGTCAGGCCGATGATGATTGCGCTCAGGCGCAGTAACGGAATATTGAACCGGTTGAGCACCACGATGGTGATCAGCACCAGGCCGGCCAGGCCCATGTTCGCCGCCGAACCCAGGTCGCTGGCGCCGAAGCCGCCGGCCATGTCGGTCATGGCCACTTTCAACAGCGACAGGCCCATCAGGGTAATGATCGTGCCCGTGACCACCGGGGTGATCAGCTTGCGCAATTTGCCGATGAACTGGCTGAGGGCGACCTCGACGAACGCTGCGCAGAAGCACACGCCGAAGATCGTCGAGAGGATTTCGTCGGTGCCGCCGCCGCGACTCTTGACCAGAAACCCGGCGCTCAGGATCACGCTGAGGAAGGAAAAGCTGGTGCCCTGCAGGCACAGCAGCCCCGAGCCGATCGGGCCGAAGCGTTTGGCCTGAACAAAGGTGCCCAGCCCGGACACGAACAACGCCATGCTAATCAGGTACGGCACTTCACTGTCCAGCCCGAGCACGCTGCCGACGATGAGGGTGGGAGTGATGATGCCGACGAAACTGGCGAGCACGTGCTGTAACGCCGCAAAGATCGCGGCGGTGAAATGCGGCCGGTCATGCAGGCCGTAGATGAGGTCTGTTCTGGACGAGACTGAAGCAGAAGCCGAGCGGGTCGGGGCGCTGTTGCGGGGTGCGGTCATGGTTAGCCTGCCATTTTGTTTTTATGGGGTCATGGGCTTTGCGGATGACACATCTCCGACCGGTGCGGACATCTTGTCTTGCCGGTCAGGATTGCCGACTGTACAACATGTCCACACACTTAAATACAGTTTGGTAGGAGATTGTGTACAAAGCGCAAGGCGGGGCATGGCAGTCGGCCGAGGTAAAAAGGGCGCGCAGGATGCCAGAAAACATTAACGCGGTCAGCGATCAATGTCGGGTGGTTCCAGGTAATGCTCACGGCGCTGAACCATCTTTTGCCGGAAGCCTCCATACTGTTGACCGCCAGTGTCGACCGTCATCAATGGTGACCGTCATCAGCCTGTCGAGTTTGTTCCGCAGTATCTCTGGACAAGGAGGTTTTTACTGAGGCGTCACAATGATTAACAGCACGGCACAGCAGTTCCCGTTGAGTGACTCGCAATTCGCATTGATCGCCCGGGCGCTGGCCGACAGCCGCCGCTTTCGGATTCTGGTTCAGATCGGCGACAGTGAACAGGCGCTGCCCTGCGCCGAAGTGCTGAAGGTCCACCCCGTCAGCGCCGCGACCGTTTCCCATCACACCAAAGAGCTCGAGCGCGCCGGCCTCATCGCCACCCTGCGCGAAGGCAAATACGCCAGCTTCATGATCCAGCGCGAGGTACTGCACGCCTACGCTCGGCAGCTGATGCTGATCTAATACACCTCGCGTGATCTGCAGGACGCGGAGCGTCCGGGGCGGTGTTACCACGCGGAGCGTGGGAACAATCAACATCTGGGATGAACCAACCGGCCCCTTCCCGGCTAAAGCCGGTCCCACTAAATGCATTGCATGCATCCAGCAGGATTGGCGTCGACTGTAGGACCGGCTTTAGCC
>NZ_JASCOY010000152.1:0-8322 GCF_029960075.1 Pseudomonas sp. PS02290 | reverse complement strand
GCTAAAGCCGGTCGCACTCATACCGCATTACCCTGTGGGACCGGCTTTAGCCGGGAAGCCTTTGAGACGTTGAGAAGAACCATCAAACCCGAAAGCGCGTCACCACCTGGTTCAGCTCCGCCGCCAGCCGGGACAGTTCGTTACTCGACGCGCTGATCTGGTTGGCGCCGGACGACGACTGCATCGACAGGTCGCGGATATTGACGATGTTGCGGTCCACTTCCCGGGCGACTTGCGCCTGCTCTTCGGCGGCGCTGGCGATGACCAGATTGCGTTCGGAAATCTCGTTGATCGACGTAGTGATGCGGCTCAGCGACTCGCCGGCACCCTGGGCCAACCCCAGTGTTTCGGTCGCCCGTGAGCGGCTGATCGACATCGACTCCACTGCTTCGGTGGAACCGCTGCGCATGGTCGTCACCATTTTGTCGATTTCCAGGGTCGACTGCTGGGTGCGGTGGGCGAGTGCGCGCACTTCATCAGCGACCACGGCGAACCCGCGTCCGGACTCACCGGCCCGTGCGGCTTCGATGGCAGCGTTCAGCGCCAGCAGGTTGGTCTGCTCGGCGATGGAGCGAATCACGTCCAGCACCTTGCCGATGTCCTTGGACTGATCGGCCAGGTTCTGCACCAGGTCCGAGGTGTGCTGGACGTTGCCGGACAGGGTCTGGATCGAATTGACCGTGTCGATGACCCGGCTCTGGCCGTCGCGGGCCGCCGTGTTCGATTCGCTCGACGCCTGGGACGTCGACACGGCGTTGCGCGCGACTTCCTCGACCGCCGAGGTCATCTCGTTCACCGCCGTGGCGGCCTGTTCGATTTCGGCGTTCTGCTGGTGCAGACCGCGATGGCTGTCTTCGGTCACCGAGTTCAGCTCGGTGGCGGCCGACGCCAGCTGGCTCGCCGAATTGCCGATCAGGCTCAGGGTCGAGCGCAGGTTGGTTTGCATCTGCTGCAACGCGCTCTGCAAGCGCGTCACTTCGTCATTGCCCTCGACGCGAATGTCATGGGTCAAATCGCCCTTGGCCACGTATTCGGCGGCATCAACCGCTTCCTGCAGCGGGCGAACGATGCTGCGGGTCAGCCACACCGCGAGCACCACGGTGGCCAGTGCTGCGATCAGCACGAACACCAGCACCACGTTTCGGGAGTTGCCGTATTGCGCTTCGGCGGCAGCGCCTTCGAGCTCGACCTGATGGGAGTAGAAATCACCCAGATCGCCCAATTGCGCGCCGGAGTTGTCGACGGCGGTTTTCATGTCCACCAGCAGCAGTTTGTTCAGCGCCTTGAAGTCACCGCTCTCGGCGAGCACAAAAGACTGGGTCAAACCGCGCTGATAATCGACCAGGGTCGCGCGGAATTTGCCGTACAACGCCTTCTCTTCCGGGGTGTCGATGAAGGTGTCGAGGCTGGCGAGTTTCTCGTCGAGGATCTTCGCGCGCGCGTCCATCTGACCTTTGTAGACGCTGAGATTTTTCGGATCGGTGTCAAGGGCAACCCGCAGCGAGATCGTGCGAATGCGCAGCATGGCTTCGCGGATGTCGTTGACCAGACGCATGCTCGGCATCCAGTTGCTTTCAACCGCCACCTCGCTCTGTCGGATCGTCGACATCTGGCTCAAGGCGAACCAGCCGAGCAGCGCGACCAACAGGGAAATCAGGGTAAACCCAAGGCCGGCGCGGCGGGCGATGGTCAGGTTGCGTAGGCTCATAAAGGGTGGCTCATTCTTGGAGGGGCGGGACGCAAAGTGGTCATATGACTACGGCTTATCGACGTTGCCGCAGGCTTCTTTAGCCAACGGTCCGTGAATAATCCGAACGCCCGTTCGAGAAAACATCGAACCCCGCCCGCTTGAGCGGTCTAGACCCTTAGGCCCGACATCACATTCAAGCGGAGGTGAATATGCATCTGGAAGGTTCCTGCCATTGCGGCGCCGTCGAATTCAGCCTGACAAGCGCCCATCCCTACCCTTATCAACGCTGCTACTGCTCGATCTGCCGCAAGACCCAGGGCGGTGGCGGCTACGCGATCAACCTGGGCGGCGATGCGAAAAGTCTCGACGTCAAAGGCAAGGACAACATCGCCATCTACCACGCGAAGATGCGCGACGATGAGGGTCACCAAACCCGCATCAGCAGCGCTGAACGGCATTTCTGCAAACGGTGCGGCAGCGGGCTGTGGCTGTTCAGCCCCGAGTGGCCGGAGCTGATCCACCCGTTTGCGTCAGCCATCGACACGCCGTTGCCGACTCCGCCGGAGCACACGCACTTGTTGCTGAACTCCAAGGCGCCCTGGGTGGAAGTGGCCGCAGGACCCAATGACCAGCAGTTCGAGGCATTCCCTGAAGAGTCGATTGCCGACTGGCATGAGCGGCTCAAGTTGACGCAATAGCCAGACGCAGTGAAATGACCTCGGATTTTGGGCGTTCCACCGGCAGTTGAAGCGAACGGCGCGCCCGCCCAACCGACTTCCCGATAATTCCCTGAACCTCTCCCCCGACGGCCGACTCCCAACTAAAAGCCCCTAAGTCCAATAAAAGCCCACAAGGAAGCGCACATGCCTCTGCATCGAGTCGCCCCTCTGACCGATATTCAGCAAGACCGCGGTCTCCAGGTCGAGTTTGGCGAAACCAAGGCGCTGCTGGTTCTGCACGGCGACGAAGTCCGCGCGTTTCAAGCCTTCTGCCCCCATGCCGGCGCGCCACTGGCCGACGGCGCGATCTGCAACGGCCACTTGGTATGCCCCTGGCACAAGGCCGAATTTTCCATCGACGACGGCCATCTCTGCGAACCGCCTGCGCTGGATGCCCTGACCCAATACCCCGTCCACGTCATCGATGGCCATGTGCATGTCGATGACCAGCCCATCACCGCCGACACGCCGACGCTGGCCGAGGACAGCCGCTGCTTCGTCATCATTGGCGCCGGTGCGGCGGGCACGGCGGCTGCCTGCGCGCTGAGGGAAAAAGGCTTCAACGGTCAATTACGGCTCATCGACAGAGAAGCCGCGGCCGGGTACGACCGCACGGCGCTGAGCAAATTTGTCTTGTCCGCCGAAATGGATACCGATGAGATCCCGGCTCTGCGCGACGACGGGTTCTACCTGAGCAACCGCATCGAACGGGTGCACGGCGAGGTGATGAAACTGGACGTCGTCAACAAGCGGGTCACACTGGCGGACGGGCGCCGCTTTGACTACGACGCGGCGCTGGTCACCACCGGTGGCGAGCCGCGCGCGCTGTCCCTGGTGGGCGCTGATCTGCCGCAAGTCCTGACCCTGCGCAGCCGCGACGACGCCAGCCGAATTCTTGCGTCGATCCACCCAGGCAGCCATGCATTGATCGTTGGCGACAGTTTTATCGGGCTGGAAGCGGCGTCGGCGTTGCGCACACAAGGTGTGAGCGTGACGGTTCTGGCCCGTCATGAAGTACCGTTTGCCGGTCAGTTGGGTGAGCGCATCGGCAAAGCCCTGCGGGCGCTGCATGAGCAGAACGGCGTGCTGTTCCGCACCCACGTGGACGTCAGTCGGTTCGAGGGTGATGAAAAAGATGGGCAGCTGCTGCAGACGGCGGTGCTCAGCAATGGCGAACGACTGCAGGTGGATCTCGCCTTGGTCGGCGTCGGCGTGAGCCCGGTGACGCATTTCATCGACGGCGTTCAACTGGAGGACGACGGTTCACTGGCCGTAGACGACGGCATGCGCGCGGGCAAGGATCTGTGGGCGGCCGGCGACATTGCCACCTTTCCGCTCAACCATCAGCCCCGGCGCATCGAGCACTGGCGCCTGGCCCAACAACAGGCACGCATTGCGGCGGGCAACATGCTCGGCGAGGACCTGCGATACACCGATGTGCCGTACTTCTGGACCTACCATTTTGAGAAGCGTCTGGATTACCTCGGCCACGCCGAAGACTGGGACGACATCGTCTACTTGGGCGAGCCGGAACGCTTCGATTTCCTGGCGCTTATCTGCAAACAGGGCGTTGTCGCGGCGGTGGTCAGCTGTGAGCGTGAACGGCCCATGGCGATGCTCGCCGAACGCATGAAACGACCGCTGTTCAAAGACGAAGCGCTGATGCTGATCAACCAGATCGACCAGATCGACCATTGAGCACGTGCATCAAATCAACCATCAACCTCGTACACCGGAGGGCGCCATGCCTGATAAAGAGTCCAATCGCGAAGACCTCGACCACAAGCCTGAAAACGCAGGCAAGGTCGGCGAGGAACACAAACAAGCCAATCAGAGCGGTGAACAACAGCGACCACCGGAAACGGAGCATCCGGCAGATTCCACTGACGCCAAACCCTGAAATAGCCCGGTTAACCGCGACTGGTGACCTGCTGGCGATCGTCCCGCCGTTTCGAGCAGCGGTCGGTCGCAGGCTCGGCAGCCTTGTCCACTTTCAGCCACCACGCCTCGCCTCGGCTGGGGTACTGAACGTAAAACGGCTGGCCCATTTCCGGCGTGGTGATGGAAATGCTGCGGTCCCACGCCAGCGCGAGAATCCGGTCGAACGGCTCGTGCCAGGCGTGCATCGCCAGGTCGAAGGTGCCGTTGTGGATCGGCAGCAGCCACTTGCCGCGCAGGTCGATGTGCGCCTGTAGCGTCTCTTCGGGCTGCATGTGCACGTCCGGCCAGTCTTCGTTGTACGCGCCGGTCTCCATCAGGGTCAGGTCGAACGGGCCATACTCCTCGCCGATCAGCTTGAAACCGGCATGATAGCCGGTGTCACCGCTGAAAAAGATGCGCTGCTCGCCATCAAGCATCACCCACGACGCCCACAGGGTCTGATTGCCGTCACGCAGCGTACGGCCCGAGAAGTGCTGCGCCGGGGTCGCCACAAAGCGAATGCCATGAATCTCCGTCGACTGCCACCAGTTCAACTGTTGGACCTTGGCGGCCGGCACGCCCCACTCGATCAGCGTGTCCCCTACCCCCAGCGGCGTAATGAAATGCTCTGACTTGTCCTTGAGCACCTGAATGGTCATGTGATCGAGGTGGTCGTAGTGGTTGTGGGAGAGGATCACGGCCTTGAGCGGCGGCAGGTCTTCCAGGCGGATCGGCGGCTGATGGAACCGCTGCGGACCGGCCCATTGCACCGGCGAAGCACGCTCGGCGAATACGGGGTCGGTCAGGAAGTATTCACCGCGCAGTTTCAGCAGCACCGTGGAGTGGCCCAGCCGGTAGACCGTGTTATCGGGCGCCGCGAACAGTTGCTGGCGCGACAGCGGCTGAACCGGGATCTCCCCGGCCGGGCGGGTGTGGTGGGGTTTATTGAACAGCGCATTCCAGAAGATGCGCAGGGTTTTGCCCACGCTCGAGCGCGCCATCGGCTTGTGATTGAAATAGCGACCTTCACGCCGAGTCAGAACGGGCAGCGCAGGATTTGAATCAAGGTTTTTTTCGATCGAGGCCATGAGGGTGCTGACTCCATGAAACGGGTGAAGGTGGCGTTGCGGGAGCTGCAAGCTGCAAGAGCATGCTGTACGCCGTAAGCTTGCGACTTGAAGCTTACAGCTTGAAGCTCTTGGCTGCTTCTACACTACACAGTGTAGTTTCAAGCTTGCACGATGAGCAAAGAGAAGTAAACTGCCCGGTGTAATTTTCTTGTCGGGCGGTTGAGTCGTCCGCGCCACCTCACAGAAGCGAATCCATGACTGCCCCACTGCGACTGACCGACCGTAAACGCGAAGCCATTGTTCAGGCGGCGATAGCCGAGTTCCGCGATAACGGTTTCGAGGTCACGAGCATGGACCGGATTGCCGCCCGGGCCGAGGTCTCCAAGCGCACGGTCTACAACCACTTCCCCAGCAAGGAAGAACTGTTCTCCGAAATGCTCCATCGCCTGTGGTCCTCCGCCGCGACGCAGACCGATGCAGTGTACAAACCCGGCGTGCCCCTGCGCGATCAACTGCGCGAATTGCTCGACGCGAAGATGAAAACCCTCGGTGACAGCAACTTCATCGACCTGGCCCGTGTGGCCATCGGCGCGACCATTCACTCTCCCGATCGTGCGCAGATCTGGGTTAGCCGACTCAATCAACGGGAAGAAACCTTCACCGTCTGGGTGCGCGGCGCCCAGCAGGACGGCCGCCTCAAGGCCGTCGAGCCGGTGTTCGCCGCGTCGCAGATCCATGCATTGCTCAAGGCCTTCGCCTTCTGGCCGCAAGTCACCCTCAACGAGCCCCTGCTCGCGCCGGACAAGCAGCGCGAAGTGGTCGAGTCGGCGCTGGACCTGTTCCTCTGCTGGTATGAAATCCCGCTCGATAAATCTCCGCTCTAATCCCGCCCGTTAATCCATGGCCGCCGTGACGCGTTCGACAATCTGCCGACGCGCCAGCAAACCCTGCATGGCGCGATCGGTGGCGACGGCGAGGATGTTCGCCGGTGCGGTGTCCGGTCGGCCGGAATCGTAGGGCGGTGCCGGCGCGTACTCCAATTGCAGCTGAATGGTCCGGGCGGTATCCGCGTCAAACACTTCGCTGATCAGCGTCAGCGCAAAATCGATACCCGCCGTCACGCCGCCGCCGGTCATCAGGTTGCCGTCGCGCACCACGCGCTCGTGCACCGGAATCGCACCGAACTGCTCCAGCAATGAATGGGACGCCCAGTGGGTGGTGGCGCGGCGGCCTTTCAACAGCCCTGCTGCGCCGAGCACCAGCGCGCCGGTGCAGACGGAAGTCATGTACTGCGCCGTGGCCGCCTGATGCTGGATGAACGAAAGGGTTTCCGCGTCTTCCATCAATGCATCAACCCCTACCCCGCCCGGCACGCAGATCACGTCCAGGTCTATGCAGTCGGCGAAGGTCGCGGTCGGCACCAGGGTCAGGCCGGTGCTGGACTGCAGCGGCTCAAGGTTTTTCCAGACCAGATGCACGACCACGCCGGGCATGGTGGCGAAAACATCGTAGGGACCGGTGAGGTCCAGTTGCTGGACTTTGGGGAATACCAGCAGGCCGATATGCAGGGTCATGGTGTGTTTCCTTGTACTGAAAGTGATTCATCTGACGGTATGAAGTGACGCGGCCGATGGGGCTCGGCCAGCGACTGGACGAAACCACTGTAGCGAGCTAGCCTCTGGCGGATACGCCATAAAGCCGACAATTCACGCCAATCTTCACAGTGAGAGCGCCATGCCCCATCAGCCTAGGCCGGTTCACGTTCTGGCCTTTCCCAACGTTCAGTTACTCGACGTCACCGGACCGCTGCAGGTGTTTGCCTCGGCCAACGTCATGGCCCAGGAAGCCGGCCTGAACAAAATCCCATACCGGCCCATGGTCATCGCCCGCGAACCCGGCAGCGTGGTCTCCTCCGCAGGGCTCGGACTGCTTACTCACCCGCTGCCGTCCACATCTTCGGACACGCTGATCATCGCCGGTGGCGGCGCGGTGCACACGGCGCTGCTGGACCCGGTTCTGGTGGACTGGGTGCGAACGCAATCCGCCAGTGCCCGGCGAGTGGCGTCGGTGTGTACCGGCGCATTTTTACTGGCGGCGGCGGGCGTGCTGGACGGCCATCGGGTGGTCACCCACTGGGACAGTTGCGACGAACTGGCGCGGCGTTTTCCGCAACTGCGCGTCGACCCGGACCCGATCTTCATCAACGAAAACCAACTGTGGACATCCGCCGGGGTGACAGCAGGGATAGACATGGCCCTGGCGATGGTCGAGGCGGATTTGGGCCGGGACATCGCCCTGGCCGTGGCGCGGGATCTGGTGGTGTTTCTCAAGCGCCCGGGTGGGCAGTCGCAGTTCAGCACGGCGCTGTCGATGCAGCACCAGACCCGTGATCAAGGCAGCCGGTTTGGCGACCTTCACGCCTGGATTCTCGACAATCTGGCCAGTGACCTGTCGGTTGCCACACTGGCGGCGCAGGTGGGCATGAGCGAGCGCAGTTTCGTCCGCCACTACCGCGCCCACACCGGGAACACACCGGCGCGGGCCATCGAGCAACTGCGCGTCGAAGCGGCGCGGCGACTGCTGGGGGACAGCGCGCTGCCAATCAAGCGCATCGCCGACCGCTGCGGTTTTGGTACGGAAGAAACGTTGCGGCGCAGCTTCATGCGTGCGGTATCAGTGACGCCCCAGGCGTATCGGGAGCGGTTCACTGCGGCATGAAGCGGCCGCGAATGCTGACTGTCCTTCCCCAGAGAAAGTGGCTGGCTGTCCTGGCCTCTTCGCGAGCAAGCTCGCTCCCGCGAGTCTCGGCATGGTTCGAAATCCCAAGTCACCCACGATCCTGTGGGAGCGAGCTTGCTCGCGAATGCTGACTGTCCTTCCCCATAGAAAGTGGCTGGCGTCCTGGCCCCTTCGCGAGCAAGCT
>NZ_JASCOY010000151.1:0-8362 GCF_029960075.1 Pseudomonas sp. PS02290 | reverse complement strand
GCCCCTTCCCGGCTGAAGCCGGTCCCACTAAATACCGCGTGCCGTCAATGGGACCGGCTGAAACTCGGACTGTGGGACCGGCTTTAGCCGGGAAGACGTCAGGCGTCACACCGCAAAACTCAAGCCGAAACTCGCCACCCATAAACCCCCTGCTAAATGAAGATTCACCCCATGCGGCATTCCGTCCCTAGAGGAGTCTCGCCTATCGCTGTATAGTTTTTTACATACCGAAACAATGAGTAACAGATGTCTCCTGCCAAGCTGTATTCCCCTCTGTTTCTCAGCCTGTTGGCGTTGATCGTGACAGCCGCCTGCGCGCTGTTGCTGGGTCGCTACCAAATCTCCGTACACGAACTTGGCACATTCATCGCAACGATAATGGGCCTCAGCGACATGCCCACTCAGCGCTACGACCTGCTCCACACCTTGATCATCGAGGCGCGCCTGCCCCGGGTGATCGCGGCGATACTGGTGGGCGCCGGGCTATCGGTCTCAGGCGCGGCGTATCAGGGCGTGTTCCGCAATCCGCTGGTGTCGCCGGGCTTGCTGGGGGTGCTGAGCGGTTGTGCGTTCGGCGCTGCGCTGGGAATCATCTGGCACCTGCCGCCTCTGGCCATTGCGCTGGTGGCGTGCGTGACCGGGCTCATCGCCGTAGCGATCGGTCTGGGCATCGCGCACATGTTTCAGACCCCCTCGATCCTGCTGTTGGTGCTCGGCGGCATTGTTGCGAACGCCCTCTTCACCTCCTTGCTGTCCATCGCTCAATACATGGCCGATCCGTTGGATCAGTTGCCGAGCATCGTCTATTGGCTGCTCGGCAGCCTCAGTGCCGTGGACGTGCAGGCGCTGTGGATCATCGGCCCGATTCTGGCCGTGGCCATCGTGCTGCTGTGCCTGACCGGCCGCGCCATCGACGCGCTGTCACTGAGTGATGACGAAGCCCTGAGCCTTGGCGTGCCGGTCGGACAGATTCGGGGCGGCCTGATTGTCCTCACCACGCTGATCTGCGCGCTCACTGTGAGTCTGGCCGGGATGGTCGGCTGGATCGGCCTGTTAATTCCGCACCTGGCGCGGCTGCTGGTCGGCCCCGGCAATACGCGTCTGCTGCCCCTCAGCGCCTGCCTGGGCGGGATCTTCTTGCTGGCGGCCGACGGCGTCGCTCGCAGCGTGTCGGCGGGAGAAATCCCCCTCGGCATCATTACCGAGTTGTTCGGCGCGATCGCCTTTGTGCTGGTGCTGCATCGCGTGCGCAAGGGTTGGCTATGAAGCGCTTGCAGGCCCGCGGACTGACCTATCGGATCGGCGAGCGCTTGATCCTCGATAACGTCTGCCTGGACATAAAAGCCGGCGACAACATCGCCCTGCTGGGGGCCAACGGCGCCGGAAAAAGCACGTTGATGAGGCTGCTGCTGGGGTTGCTGACGCCGCACTCCGGCGAGGTGCTGATCGACGGCCAACCGATGCGCTTGATGAAACGTCGCGCCGTCGCCCGGCAGATTGCCTACGTGCCGCAGAGCCACGTCCCGAGCTTTCCGTTCAGCGTTGCCCACATCGTCGGGCAGGGGCGATTGCCCACTGTGGGTCTGGGCCATGCGCCGAGCCGCGACGACAAGGCCTCTGTGCAGCAGGCCCTGACCGACCTGGGCATTCATCACTTGAGTGAACGGCCGTACACCGAACTGTCCGGTGGCGAGCGCCAGTTGGTGCTGATCGCCCGGGCCATGGTCCAGCGCGCCAATATCATCATTCTCGACGAGCCGGTCACCGGTCTCGATTACGGCCATCAATTGCGCCTGCTGGCCTTGCTCAAGCGCCTCGCCGCCCAGGGCATCAGCATTCTGTCCAGCACCCATCGCCCTGAACATGCCCTTGCCTCAGCCAATCGCGTGCTGGTGCTGCACGACGGCCAACTCATCGCCGACGGCGCGCCCCACGACGTCATCGACAGCGCCCTCATGGCGCGTCTTTACCAGATCGCCGTGGAGCAGATCGACACCAACGGCCACCGCTTTTTTATTGCTTCCTGAGTGTTTACATGACCCGATCCTTCTCATCGCGCCTGGCGTTCGCGCCGCTTTTGTTTGGCGGCTTCGCCCAGGTCAGCCTGGCGCAGGAAATGACCCTGGCACCGCTGGACATCAGCGCCGAACAGTCGATTGCCGATCAGGCGCGGGAGAAGTCGGCGACCCTCGGCCCGATGGGTGAGCGCAGGCTGCTGGACACGCCCTACTCCATCAGCGTGCTGTCCTCCGACCTGATCGACAGCCAACAGCTCAAGAGCTTCAAAGACATCATTCGCTACATGCCCTCCGTACAGGCCGACGGCGCCCGGCCGCAAACCCGGGGCCTGCAGGGCAGCGTGGTGCAGAACAGCCGGCTGGACGGCCTCAACGTGGTCTCGACCACCGATTACCCGGCCGAGCAACTGGGCGGCGTCGAAGTGCTGAGCGGCCTGTCGGGTTCGCTGTATGGCCCGGCGAATCCGGCCGGCACCTTCAACCTGCTGTCGAAACGCCCGACGGATTTCACCCGTAATCGGGTGACGGTCGGCGTGGGCACCGGTCTGACCTGGCTCAAGGCCGCCGACCTGAGCGGCCCGTTCGACCCGGACGGCAAGATCAAATACCGCCTGAACGTCGCCGACGAGCAAGGCCACAGTTATGCCCCCGGCAGCACCTTGCGCCGGCAGCTGGTGAGCCTCGCCA
The DNA here is from genome assembly GCF_029960075.1 of Pseudomonas sp. PS02290. Classification (NCBI taxonomy): domain Bacteria; kingdom Pseudomonadati; phylum Pseudomonadota; class Gammaproteobacteria; order Pseudomonadales; family Pseudomonadaceae; genus Pseudomonas; species Pseudomonas sp. PS02290. Next base: position 5,657 of record NZ_JASCOY010000151.1, on the reverse strand, counting down.
CGGATGTCCAGATCAGTGACGACAGCGTCATCGAGACCAACTTCAGCCACTACAGCTATCTATCCAAGGGCCTGCCCGGCAAGTTCGCCGTCGCCTCGGGCGTGACATTGCCCCACGCGTCGGGCCCGACCCGCAGCAACCTCGGGCAGAATTATGCCGGCGACAACAACACCACGGACACCGCCAGCGCCCACTTCAAGCACGACTTCGACGGCAACTGGAAACTCGACATTGGCGCACTGCGGCAGATCGCCGACCGCGAATCCACCGCGGTCACCAACACACTGATCAACAATGCCGGGACGTATCGCAGCTCGGTGGCCAGCGCCACTGCCAGCCGCTTCACCATCAACAGCTATCTGGCCAACCTCAATGGCAGCGTCTACACCGGCGGCATTCGCCACGACCTGACCGTCGGCGTCACCGGTTTTGACTGGGACAACTACAACCCCGTGGCCGGCGGCACGAAAACCGTGGGCAGCGCGTCATTGAGCCACCCGGTCGCCTTCGACGAGCCGGACTTCCCCGACTTCACCGACCGATACCACTCGGCCAACGCCCGCCAACGCTCGTTCGTGCTGGGCGACACCCTGACGTTCACACCGAAATGGAGCCTGATGCTCAGCGGTAGCCAGAGCCGCCTGACCGCCGACAATTATTCTCAAGCGGGCGTCCACACGTCATCCCGGGACTCGGGCATCAGCACGGCAAGCAGCGTCATGTACAAGCCGGTGGACGACCTGACGCTGTACCTGACCTACGCCGACAGCCTGCAACAGGGCGACAGCGCCGCGGCCGGCAGCAGCAACGCCGGGGCGATCCTGTCGCCGTATCGCAGCCGGATGTGGGAGCTGGGCGGCAAATGGGTCGCGCGCGGGGTCAACCTGTCGCTGGCGGCGTTTCAGATCAAGCGGCCCTTCGCCTACACCCAGCCGGACAACGTCTACGCCGTGGCGGGTGATCAGCGCAATCGCGGGGTGGAATTCCTCGCCGACGGCGACCTGACTCAAAATCTCAAGATGTTCGGCGGCATCACTTGGCTGGACCCGAAGCTGCTGTCCACCGGCAACGACAGCACGGAAGACACGCGCATCGTCGGGCTATCACGGATGACCGCCAGTCTTCTGACCGAATACCGCATCGACCAGGTGCCAGGCCTCGCCGTCAACCTCAACGCCCGTTACGCCAGCGCTCGCCCCACCGACGACAGCAACGATCACTGGGTGGGCAGCTACACAACCTTCGACGCCGGTACCAGCTACAGCACCCGGTTGATGAAACGCGACACGGTCTACCGCCTCGAAGTCACCAACCTGACCAACGAACGCTACTGGACCAACATCGTCCCCGGCGGGCTGAACGGCTACACCGGCGCCGGGCAAGCCAGCGCCACACCGGCCGCGCCGCGCATGGTGCAGGCGTCGATTCAGGTGGACCTGTGAGCAAGGGGCGGGTCGGCATGCGCGGTTTGTTGAGCGTCGTGATGCTCGTCAGTCTGAGTGTAAGCGCCTTCGCTGCCCCGAACGATGCCGGCCAGAACAGTCAGGCCAGCCCGCTGAAACCCGGACAGGTGCAGGACGATGGCGGCCAATCAGTCAGCATTCCCACCGAACCCGCGCGCATCGCTGACGCCTGGTACGCCCATCAGGTGCTGCTGATGACGCTGGGCGCCGGCTCGCGCATTGTCGCGACGGTCAACCATCCCGCAAGCCAGCCGTGGATGTTCAAGGTCCTTCCGTCGCTCAACCAGGCCACGGCCATCCAGGGCACGGCGTTCAATGCCGAGACCTTGCTGGCCGGGCACGTCGATCTGGTGTTCACCGCCCTCGGCGATCGGCAGGCCATCGCCTATCGACAGCTCGGCCTGTCGGTCATGCAGATGGGCTACACCGACCTGGCCGGGCTTAAACGCTCGATGCTCAACACCGCCAAGGCCCTCGGCGGTGCGGAACCCACTGCCCGCGTCCTCGCCTACAACGGGTTTCTGGATCAGCAGCTGGCAGCGGTCAATCACGTAGTCGCCGGTATCCCGACTGAGCAGCGGCCAAAAGTGCTGCACATCGCGTCGGTCAATCCGTTGAAGGTGGACGGCGCCGATACGCTGATCGACGACTGGATCGAGATCGCCGGAGGCCGCAATGCCGCGACAGGGCTCAAAGGCAATATGCAGATTGTCTCGGCTGAGCAGTTGCTGGCGTGGCAGCCGGATGTGCTGATCCTCGCGGCGGCCGCGGGTGATTTGAATCAGGCAGCGCAACCGCAGTTGCTGAACCAGCTTGATGCCGTGCGCAACGGGCGCGTCCTGCGTAACCCGGCCGGGGTTTTCCCGTGGGACCGTTACGGCACCGAGGTGGCGCTTCAGGTGGCCTGGGCGTCGCAGCAGTTGCACCCGGCGTTGTTTCCGGACGTCGACATGGCGGCACAGACGATGGACTTCTACCGGCGCTTTTTCGATTACTCGCTGACGCCGGAGGATGCCCAACGAATTTTGCACGGCGAGCCGCCAGCGACTGCCCCCTAGGACTCGCCCTTGGGGAAGACTACAATCGCCGTCCTCGCGCACTGACTGATCCACGCCTCGCATGCCAACTTGCTCCGTACACCCGCTGCCCTATCACGCCGACCCCAGGGGCTACTTCGCCCGCGTGCGCCTTGCCCCGGGTGCCGTGCTGCTGGACAGCGGTCGCCCGACGGCGGACCGTGGACGCTTCGATCTGCTCAGCGCCTGGCCGCTGGAAACCCTGCAGCCGGTGGCGGACGAATCCGGCGCGGCCTTTCTTCATCGCCTGCGTGAATCACTGGCCCGCCTCGGCGAAGCCGACCTGCCCGAGCACTGCGGGCTGCCGTTCGCCAGTGGATTGATCGGCTATCTGGCGTATGACTTCGGCCGCCTGTTCGAACCGCTGCCCGATCAGGCCATTGACGACTTGCACCTGCCCTCCGCGCGGTTGGGGCTCTACCCTTGGGCGCTGATAAGCGATCACCACGCGCGCACCAGCCAGTTGGTGTTTCATCCTGCCCTTGATCAAGTCGAACGCCTGCGCCTGATCGCGCTGTTCGAGCAACCGGCGGCGAAACGGGATGCATCATTTGAACTGACCGCGCCCTTCGCGCCGGACATCGATGTCGAGCAGTACCGGCAAGCCATCGAGCGGATTCACGCCTACATCCAGGCCGGTGACTGCTATCAGGTCAACTTCGCCCAACGTTTTCGCGCGCAGTACCTCGGTGATCCATGGGCGGCGTATCAGGCGCTGCGGTTGGCCTGCCCCACGCCGTTCGCCGGGTATCTGGCCCTGCCGGAGGGCGATGCGGTGTTGAGCCTGTCGCCAGAGCGGTTCGTCAAAGTCAGTCAGCGTCAGGTCGAGACCCGGCCGATCAAAGGCACGCGGCCGCGCGGGCGGGATGCCGATGAGGACGTGGCGTTTGCTCAAGAGCTGCTAACGAGTGCGAAAGACCGCGCCGAGAACCTGATGATCGTCGACTTGCTGCGCAACGATCTGGGCCGGACCTGCCGGATCGGTTCGGTAAAAGTGCCGGAGCTGTTCAGCCTGGAGAGCTATCCCAACGTGCATCATCTGGTCAGCGCCGTCACCGGCGAACTCGCCGACGGCAAGGACGCGCTGGACCTGATTGGCGGCAGCTTTCCCGGCGGCTCGATCACGGGCGCGCCGAAGATCCGCTCCATGCAGATCATTGACGAACTGGAGCCGACTCGACGGGCGCTGTATTGCGGCTCGTTGCTGTACCTGGACGTGCGTGGCGAGATGGACAGCTCCATCGCGATCCGCAGTTTGCTGGCAAAAGACGGCCAGATGGCGTGCTGGGGCGGCGGCGGGATCGTCGCTGATTCGCAGTGGGAGGCGGAATATCAGGAGACCTTCACCAAAGTGCGGGTGTTGATGGAGACGCTTGAGGGGTTGTGATTGGAGTGGCAGGTGCGATGACCCGAGGTGATGGTACGACTCCCGGTCGAGCAGACACTGCGGTGCTGGCTGGCAAACACCGTCCATGTGGGAGTGAGCTTGCTCACGAAGACGCCAACACAGCCAGCCACTTTCTCCGGGAAATGACAGTAAGCATTCGCGAGCAAGCTCGCTCCCACAGGATCGCGGGCCGCCTCAGGATTTCGGCCCGTTCGTGGGGCTTGTGGGAGTGGCCTTGCTCACGAAGACGCCAGGACAGCCAGCCACTTTCTCTGGGGAATGACAGTAAGCCTTCGCGAGCAAGCTCGCTCCCACAGGATCGTGGGTCGCCTCAGGATTCCGGCCCGTTCGTGGGACTTCTGGGAGTGGCCTTGCTCACGAAGACGCCAGGACAGCCAGCCACTTTCTCTGGGGAATGACAGTAAGCCTTCGCGAGCAAGCTCGCTCCCACAGGATCGTGGGTCGCCTCAGGATTTCGGCCCGTTCGTGGGACTTGTGGGAGTGAGCTTGCTCACGAAGACGCCAGCACAGCCAGCCACTTTCTCCTGGAAATGACAGTAAGCCTTCGCGAGCAAGCTCGCTCCCACAGGATCGTGGGTCGCCTCAGGATTCCGGCCCGTTCGTGGGACTTGCGGGAGTGAGCTTGCTCACGAAGACGCCAACACAGTCAGCCACTTTCTCCGGGAAATGACAATAAGCATTCGCGAGCAAGCTCGCTCCCACAGAATCGTGGGTCGCCTCGGGATTTGGCCGGCTCTTTGGACCTGCGGGGGTGACCGGGGTGGCGCTCCCAGAGGTTTGCCGCCCGCAAAAGCATCCGTGTTCTCCCGCTTTCAGCCAAAAGGCGCGATTTTTTTTGTTACCATCTGCGCCATTACGAGCGCCTAAGCGCCAGCCCTGATCAGGAAGCCGCCCAGATGAATCACCCTTTCGACGTTGACGACATCGCCACCACCTTCGCCAACAAATCCCCGTCCGACATCCTCAAATTTGCTTTCCAGCACTTCGGCGACGACCTGTGGATTTCCTTCAGTGGCGCGGAGGACGTGGTGCTGGTGGACATGGCCTGGAAAATCAACAAGAACGTCAAGGTGTTCAGCCTGGACACTGGCCGGCTGCACCCGGAGACCTATCGCTTCATCGATCAGGTTCGCGAGCAGTACAAAATCGACATCGACATCGTCAGCCCGGACCGCGAAAAGCTCGAGCCGATGGTCAAGGAAAAGGGCTTGTTCAGCTTCTACCGCGACGGTCATGGCGAGTGCTGCGGGATCCGCAAGATCGAGCCGTTGCGCCGCAAGCTGTCCGGCGTCACCTCCTGGGCCACCGGCCAGCGTCGGGATCAGAGCCCGAGCACGCGCAACAACGTGGCGGTGGTGGAAATCGACAGCGCGTTCTCGACCTCGGAGCGCACGCTGTACAAGTTCAACCCGCTGGCCCAGATGAGCAGCGCCGACGTGTGGAATTACATCCGCATGCTCGAACTGCCCTTCAACACCCTGCACGAGCGCGGCTTCATCAGCATCGGCTGCGAACCCTGCACGCGCCCTGTCCTGCCGAATCAGCACGAACGCGAAGGCCGCTGGTGGTGGGAAGAAGCGACGCAGAAGGAATGCGGGCTGCATGCCGGGAATATGATCGCGAAGTCCTGAGAGCAGATCGCAACGTTGTAGGAGTGAGCTTGCTCGCGATGACGGTCTGGCAGACGCCGTTCAGCGCCTGAATTGACGC
>NZ_JASCOY010000150.1:0-8397 GCF_029960075.1 Pseudomonas sp. PS02290 | reverse complement strand
TCACCGGCGGGTCAGGCCAACGCTCGAAACAGCTGGCCCGCGATGTGCTGACGACCCTGGGGCAGATGGTGTCCGTGTTGCGCTGAACCGCCGCCTGATGTCGACAGGTTGACCGGCGTCCATAAACGACATCCCCAGCGGGGTTAAGCCCACTGGCGATGTCGTCTGCCTTATTCGCAGCGGTCAATCACGGCAAGATCAACCCCGCGATTTACCCCGCAGCATGCTGTCCAGCACCTCATCCCGCCTCACCCAGCCGTGAAACAGCGCCGCAGCCAGATGCGCCAGAATTGTCAGGAAGAACAGGTACGCCAGATAGGCGTGGGCCTTGCGCAGCAGCGCGAAGGTCTCCGGGTTTGCCGCGACGATGGACGGCAGGCGCACCGAACTGCCGAGCATGACCGGATCCCCGGCGGCTGAAATCATGGCCCAGCCAATCAGCGGCATCGCCAGCATCAACCCATACAGCACGTAATGGGACAGCTTGGCGGCCAGCGCCTGCACGGCCGGCAGGTCAGCCGGCAACGGCGGCGTTTGAGTAGTGACCCGGACGACGATCCTGACAATGACCAGCAACAGAATCGCGATGCCGAGGGGCTTGTGCAGGTTCAGCAGCCACTCATGGCGCTCGGACACCGAAGCCACCATGCCGGCGCCGATGAACAGCATGGCGATGACCATCAGCGCCATCAGCCAGTGCAGCAGGCGCGCCAGTGGGGCGAAATGCTTGACGGGCGTACTCATGGCTGTTTCTCCTGGGCGGGCGCGGCTTTCAGCTGATCGACTTCACTGGTGCGGCGCATGTAGGACGCAGCGTAGGCCGCCGAGCGCGCGGCGAGCAGCGGGTCATCCGAGCCTTCGATGCCGCTGGGCAAAATCAGCGGATCGTAATTGATGTCGCGGCAGTCGCCATCCAGTTGCGGGCTGTCGGAATTGACCACCAGGGTCCCGGCATCCACGGTCTTGTGCTCGCCGGTCCAGGCTTTGGACGCGTCGTTGGTCGGGTCTTGGGGGTTGGCCAGCGTCAGCATCAGCTTCCAGCGTTGTGGGCCGCTGGCCAGTCTGTCACTGAGGTCCTTGTCCAGATATTCCTTGGCGTCAGGCGCCGGCGCTGCATCGGTGGCTTCCGGCACCAGACTCCAGCGCACAGGCTGGCGCTTGCCGCTGGCGTCCACCAGCACGAAGGCGTTGACGCTGTTGTAGGTCTCGGTGACGAAACTGGCCGAAGGCTTGGCCGTCTTGACCCACGCCAGAAAAGGCTGGGCTTCCGGGTGTGCGGCGAAGAACGCAGGGGGCTTCGCCGGGTCGGGTTTGCCGGTCTTGGGGTCAGGCCCGGTGGCGATCTGCAGGTCAATGAACGCTTCAGGCGTCGCGACCGGAAACACCGGCATGCTGTTCATGCCCGTGCGCCATTGCTGGCCGTTGGGCTGGGTGAACTGCACGGCGAAACTGCGCAGGGGCGCGGCGCTGTCGGGGGAATACGGGTTGCCGGTGGGCACGGCCAGACGCCCGATCACCGGCGTGCGCCCGCTGGCGAAGACTTCGGCCTTGGACAGGCTGGCCGCGGCACCGTTGCTTTCGAAGTAGCCGGCCACGCAGATGCCTTTCGGGTGGTTGCGACGGTAACCGGGATGCACACCGTTGTTGCGTTCGAACACGTCAACGACCCGCGCGGGGGTCAGTCGCTGGGGGTCGAGGCTGCCATTGACGTAGGCGAAGGCGCCCGCGACGACCAGAACGATCAGGCCAATGCCGGCCAGGCGTGCGAGTTTTTGGGAATTACTGAGCGGCGGTTTGCGGGGATACGGTGGCTCACGGTCAATCATCGATCACACTCCGGGCTTCTCGCCTCTGGGGACATCAAGGTGCTTGGCACGCTTTGTTTATAGCCGGATGCTTGAGGTTTGTCAGGTTGAGGACATCGAGCGCCTGGCGGCTGGAGCAAGGCCGGAATCTGAGGCTGATCCCACTGGCGCCTTCCCGGCTGAAGCGGGTCCCACAAAAAGCATCGTGCGCGGCCAATGGTTCTGGCAGTGTCCCAATATGAGGAACGACGCGCACTTAGTGGGACCGGCTTTAGCCGGGAAAGCGTTGGGTGTCACGCCGCAAAACCAAGGCTATACCGCTATCAGCCATCCAGCTTCGACGGATCACTCTGCAGCAGCACCTTGGCGTGAATCCCGGCCAGGGTGCCTTTCAGCGTCGACGCGCCACGGCCCTGCTTCGCCTCTTTGTCCTGTTGCAAGGCCTGCTGCAGGACGCTGAGGAAGTTCTGGGTTTTGGAGGTGGAGACCGGCGTGTGGGTGTCTTTCTCCAGGCGGCCCATTACGTACTTGGCAATGCGCGTCGACTGGCTGGCGGACTGACTCAGCGTCGCATCGACCAACTCACCTTTTTTATAGCCGATGCTGGTCTTGCTGCTGGCCTGGTCGCTGACCTGGTAATACAGGTAATTCTGTGTTGTCGGATCGGTGCTCAACGCCAGCTTTTGCCCGCCTGGCAGGGGCTTGTGGTAACTGGCGGTCAGCTGCGATTGCTGGTTCTGAACGATGGTCCGGTTCATCTGATCGCGTCCCTTGGACTGGGTGGTCTGCGACAAGGTGTAAGCAAAGGAATCGAGCTCACCGGGGCGGCCCGGGTTGCCCTCGACGCTCTTCTCGCTGACCGAAGCGCTGAAGTCGCCGAGGCCGGTCAACAGGCCGTGGTCAGTGTCGGTCAGCTCGATCGAGTTGACGGTCTGCGGCGCCGAGGAAACGCGGGTGTCCGGGTACTGGCTGTGCAGGGTTTTGAAGGCGTCCTCAAACATCGACAGCAACTGTGCATCGCCGTCGCCACGCTTGCGCGCCGCCTCGATCTGGCTGACATAGCCGTCCAGCGCCTTGGCCTGCTGAGCGCTGTCACCACGAATGGCCGCGTTTTTCAGGTCAACCGAAAGGTCGAGATTGCCCAGCGCGCCACTCATGCGCACCGAACGCTGGTCGGCGTCGGCATGCAGTTCAAGGGTCTGGGCGCTGCCGTCTTCCAGCTTGAGGCTGGTTTTCAAATCCACGGAGGCGAAGGCCTTGGCGTCGAAATGGGTCAGGGCGTCGAGTTTCAGGGTCGGCGGCTTGGCCGTCAGGCCGTCGATCGCCGACTGAAAGCCGTCCGCCATGGCGTTCAGTGCGTTCAGCTCGTCGTCGCTGAGTTCGCCGCCGCTCACCTGGGCCTGCACCGCGAGGCCATCGTCCTGACTGGCAAGGCTGAGCTCGATGGTTTTGCCGCTGGCGGTTTTCAGGGTCAGGCTGATGCTGTTGGCCGGATTACTGTGCAGGCGGTCCTGGGCGGCAGCGAGTTCCGCCGGCTCCAGCGCTTTGCCGGTCGTCGAGCGCAGCACCGATTGGGAAATGTTCTGGCCGGTCTGGGCCAACTGACTGAGCAACGTTGCGCCCAGGCCCTGGAAACGCCCCGCCGTGGCGGAGGTGCTGAAGTTGCCCGCCATCGCCAGCGAGACTTTGTCCTGGCGGGTGTACTCCCAGGCCGGCGGGACGTTGCCATCCCCCATCAGCCCGCGGACGTTGTAGGTCAGCGGCTCGCTGACCTTGGCGTCCTGGCCCAGCATGACGACGGACGACGGCGAGGCGCTGGTGGTGCCAGCAACGGCGCCGTCATTCACCGCGACGGTGGCCGCCGGTTTGACCACCGGCATCAATGCCGCGGATGAGGTGACCGAAGAAATCGCTGACATGGCACTTCCCTGTTCAAGTGAGTAATAGACTTCCTGAACAGGGTGTCGGCGGACGCCTTTGTAACTTGAGCGATACAAACCCGGGGCATTCCCGCTACACAGTGAACGCGGCATGCTCGGCCAATGAGGGGTACGCCGAGAAGATGATGCGTGGGGATTTTCCATTCAACTGACCCATGCAAACAATTCAGTCGAACACTTTTACGTTATCGATCATAAATAAACAGCGAGCACTTATTCGCCGTCCTGCAACTTACGCAATCACTCGTTTGATTGAATAGTTATGGCGTGCTTAAACTTCACGCCCTCCAAATGAATAACCGTCCGCATTATCCAACCTGCCCCGAGAGCCATCGACGCATTTATATTCATCCCGATGGATAGAATTAAGACGACGCCGGGCGTTGACCAAACCGCTCGCCGTGGAACTCGCCTCCAATTGAGTCTCCCCCACCTTTGATCGGCGGAACGGGCCCGGTGAAGCCTGAGGGCCTGCGCGGCAGAGCGCCGCACGCTTCATGCGTCTGTCCGTTCGGGCAAGAACGTGTACTATCCACTGACACCTACCAGAACTTAATCCCATGTTTGCCGATAGCGAAGCAGGCCAACGAATTGCCACATGCCTGACCCATCGGGTCAATGGCAGCGCGGAACTTTCCGAGGTCGCTGAAGCAATTACTTCGATGTTCGAGGACATTAATACCTCCCTGACCCCAATCATAGGGCCGAAAGGTGTTGCCGCCCTGCATCGCCGCAGCCTTCATCTCTACATATCAAAGCACCCGCTGGCTGGAGACAACTACAAGATGCTGGCCGTGGGCATGGATCTTCAACAATTGAAGGCGTTACTGGCCGAAGAATCGATAGCCGACGCGCTCTTGTTCGGCCAGGAAGTTCTGAACACTTTTCACGCATTACTTGCCACGCTGATCGGACCATCACTCGCTGCACGGCTGCTCCTTGACGTGTGGGAACACTCTTTCAGCGGCCCGCCTGCCCAGGACATTTCACGATGAGTAGTAAAGTCACGATCAACCGTCTGGCAACGGGCGTACCGGGATTCGACGAGATTCTGGGTGGCGGCCTGCCGGAGTTTTCCTTCAACCTGATCGCCGGTCCGCCCGGCTGTGGCAAGACCACGCTGGCCCATCAGATGATGTTCGCCCTGGCCACGCCCGAACGCCCGGCGATCTTCTTCACGGTGCTCGGAGAGCCGCCATTGAAGATGCTGCGCTACCAACAGCAGTTCAGCTTTTTCGACGAAGAAGCGGTGAACCGCTCGATCCGCTACGTCAATCTGGCGGATGACACCCTGGCTGGCGATCTGGACGAAGTGCTGCGGCGCATCGTCGCCGAAGTCGAGGCCCACAGCCCTGCCCTGGTGTTTGTGGACTCGTTCCGCTCCGTCGTGCTGGCCAGCGAAACCGACTGCAATCCCAAGAACAACCTGCCGCAGTTCGTGCAGCAGCTGGGGATGCTTATGACCACCTGGCAGGCGACGACCTTCCTGCTGGGGGAGTATTTCAACGAGCTCGACAGCAACCCGATCTTCACCGTTGCCGATGGGCTGATCTGGCTGCGCCAGAGCGTTCAGCGCAACTCCATGGTGCGCAAGATGGAGATCATGAAGATGCGCGGCCAGCCGACGCTGCCCGGGCTGCATACCTTCCGCATTGCCGATTCGGGCATTACGGTGTTTCCACCGGCCGCGGTCACGCTTCAGGACCGCGCCGCGCTCAACCACGGCAGCCCTCAGCAGCGGCTGAAGATGGGCGTGCCGCATCTGGACGATATGCTTGGCGGCGGCCTGCCCCGGGGCTATTCGTTGCTGGTTGCCGGCCCTTCCGGCTCTGGCAAAAGCCTGCTGGCGGCGGCCTTTCTCGAAGAGGGTGCGCGCAACGGCGAAACAGGCGTGATCGCCGTTTTCGAACAGCGACCCAATCACCTGCATAACGCCGAACTCACGCGTCTGGTGCACATGGACAAAGTAGGCGTCGTCGACCGACGGGTGCCGGACCTGTCCATCGACGAGATTGTGCAGCAGCTACTCAGCGAAATCCGCCGGCTGGACGCAACACGTGTGGTCATCGACTCGCTGTCCGGGTTCGAGCTGGCCGTGGCGCCCGCCTTCCGCGAAGACTTCCGCGAATCCCTGTCGCGCATGGTCAATGCGTTGACCAGCACCGGGGTCAGTGTATTGATGACCTCGGAACTGGAAGACCGCTACACGGATCTGCGCTTCAGTCCTTACGGCACGGCCTTTCTTACGGATGCCATCATCGTCCAGCGCTACATTGAGATCGACAGCCGCTTGCAGCGCATCATGGCGGTGGTCAAGGTCCGGGCCAGCGCTCACTCGGATGAACTCCGGCTGTACCGCATCGACGACAACGGCTTGCAGATCGGCACCCGTCTGCATAATCAGGAAGGGCTGCTGGGCGGACGCCCGACGCGGCTGTCGCCAGGGGTTGCTGAAGCCGGAGACACCATTCGATGAGCGCATTGCCATGAGTGAATTCGACAGCAAGGACGCAACCGGAGGCGCAGACGCCGACCGAGAATTCGAGCGACTCGCGCAGAAAAAGGAACGGGCCCTGGCGCACCTGGCGTTCCTGCGCCGAGAGCTGCACGAGGCCGAAGCCTCTGCCGGCGCCGGGCTGCATATCGAATTGCTGGTGGAAGCCAATCAGAAACTGGTGCTGGCGGTGTTGGCGGCACAGGCGCAAGCACCCGCTGCCAGTGCACACGCTGATGTCTATCAGGATCTGCGCGAGGCCAACGAGCATCTGGTGATTTCTGCGCTCCACGCGCAGACGTTGCAAGCCCAGGCTGAACAGGCGCTGGCCCAGCAACGCACGGCCATGGCCTCGGTAGCCCATGAAATGCGCAACCCGCTGACGCCCATCAGCATGATTGCCGAACGCATGGTGCGCACGTCCAGCGACAGACTGCCGGAAATGCGCAACCTGATCGAAGGTCAGGTGCAGCATCTGTCGCGCATGGTGGAAGACTTGCTCGACGTCTCCCGCGCAAGCACCGGAAAGCTGCGCCTGAGCTACGCCCACCTCGACATCGTGCAGATCATTCAGGAAGCGGTGGACGCCTGCGCGCCGCTGATGCACAAGAAAAACCTGCACATGGACGTCAGCCTTCCCGACGCGCCGGTACGGGTCAACGGTGATCACATCAGGATCGTGCAGATCTTCACCAATGTGCTGACCAATTCGGCCAAGTACACCCCGTACGGCGGCAACATCGAACTGCGTGCCGAGACCGTTCCCGAGGGCTTGAAGATCGTCGTCTCCGACAACGGCATCGGCATTTCCGCCCAGGCATTGCCGGTGATCTTCGATCCTTATGTGCAGGACACCCAGGCCATCGGCTTCAATGGCTCGGGCCTGGGCATCGGGCTGACGGTGGTCCGGCAGCTGGTGGAAGCCCATGGCGGCAGCGTTACCGCCCACAGCGAGGGCGAAGGCAAGGGCTGTCATTTCACTATTTTGTTTCCACTGGTGGGATCTGCGCTGTAACTCGGCCACAATACGCCCCCGATCCCAGGCTCCAGGGCTTCACGCCTTTCGGTTCGCCGCCAAACCCAACCCCCCAGGACTGAGCAATGCCTCAAGAGCGAATCGCTGCACTTCGGCTTCCCAAACCCATCCAGGGTGCGATCGACGATCTGGTGCGCGCGTTGAACGCCGCCACCACCAAGGAAGACCTCGAACGCGAGGCCGCCATGGAAATCAGTTTCATCCTCAGCCTGGAGACCAGCAGACGTCTTCGCCCGGCAGACGTAGAAACGCTGTACATGATCTTCGACGACGCCGTACAGGAACGGCTCAGCCAACTGGCGGATCAGTCCTGACCGGACGGCTTGCCGCCTCCCTCGCTGGCACGTCACACCGCTGCTGTGTCATACCGTCGCCGCGCTGCCTTAAACCCCTCCGCCTGTTCGACGAGCAACTGGATGTGCGCGACCTGTTGCGCGCTCAGTCCAGGACTGGATGGGTGATCATCTCCACGGGCTGGCTCGCGATTAATCTCTCTGGGCAGATACGGATTTTTCCGGCGCAGACGCATCCAATGCCGAGACGGCCCCACGGCCTGCACTTCAAATGGTTTCAACAAAGGACCCCACATGACTTTTTACATTTACCTCATTGCCTGCTGCGCGGCGGCCAGCACCGGCATCATTTTTAAACCCGGCAGCTGGTATGAATCGCTGCAAAAACCACGTTTCACCCCGCCCAACTGGCTGTTTCCGGTGGCCTGGACGACCATTTATCTGCTGCTGGCCTGGGCCGGTTATCGCCTGACCCTGATCCCCGGCAGTGAGACCGTGCTGGCGTTGTGGGCCGCGCAGATTGCCTTGAACACGCTGTGGACGCCGGTGTTCTTCGGTGCCCACCGGATCATGGCGGGCATGGTCATCATCTTGCTGCTGTGGCTGGTGGTTGCCGCCATGGTGGTGCTGGGGATCCAGCTGGACCTTATTACCGGGCTGATCCTGTTCCCCTATCTGGTGTGGCTGACCGTGGCGTCGGCGCTGAATTTTTCGATTCTGCGTCATAACCGCTAAAACAACCTACGCCGCCCTGGCGCGGCCGGCTCGCTGAATCAGCAGACCGGCCAGCGCCGCCACCGCCAGCAAGACCACCCCCCCGCCATAGACA
>NZ_JASCOY010000014.1:0-89586 GCF_029960075.1 Pseudomonas sp. PS02290 | reverse complement strand
GAGCTTGCTCACGAAGGTGGCGGTACATTCGCTAAAGCTTCAGCGGGTGCAACGCCGTCTTCGTGAGCAAGCTCACTCCCACAAGGATCAGTCGCCTACAGATCCGCGCGGGATCTGCATAAATGGGCGATCTCGTTACGCCACAGCCATCAGCTGTTCGGCAGCAACCGGCAGGTGATGCTTTTGATGTAGCGCGTCTCTGGGATCGCAGGGTGGACCGGGTGGTCCGGGCCCTGGCCGCCGCGCTCGAGCAGCTGGATGTTGCGGTCCAGATGGCGGGCGCTGGTCAGCAGGATGTTTTGCAGGTCGTCTTCCGGCAGGTGCATCGAGCAGGAAGCGCTGACCAGAATGCCGTCCTTGCTGAGCAGGCGCATGGCTTGCTCGTTCAGGCGGCGGTAGGCGCCTTCGCCGTTTTTCATGTCTTTCTTGCGTTTGATGAACGCAGGCGGGTCGGCGATGATCACGTCGAAACGCTCTTCAGCGGCTTTCAGCTCCTTCAGCGCTTCAAACACGTCGCCTTCGATGCAGGTGACCTTCTCCGCGAAGCCGTTCAGCGCTGCGTTACGCTCTACCCCGTCCAGCGCAAAGGCGGACGCATCCACGCAGAACACTTCGCTGGCGCCGAACGCACCGGCCTGAATGCCCCAGCCGCCGATGTAACTGAACAGGTCCAGCACACGCTTGCCCTTGGCGTAAGGCGCCAGGCGCGCGCGGTTCATGCGATGGTCGTAGAACCAGCCGGTCTTCTGGCCTTCCATCACCGGCGCTTCGAATTTCACGCCGTTCTCTTCCAGCGCGACCCACTCCGGCACCAGGCCGAACGCGGTTTCAACGTAGCGGTTCAGCCCTTCGGCGTCGCGCGCGGCGGAGTCGTTCTTCAGCAGAATGCCGCTCGGCTTGATCACTTGAATCAGCGCAGCCAGCACGTCGTCTTTCAGTTGCTCCATGGCGGCTGACGCCAGCTGCACCACCAGAATGTCGCCGAAACGATCAACCACCAGACCCGGCAGCAGGTCGGAGTCGCCATAGACCAGGCGATAAAACGGCTTGTCGAACAGACGCTCGCGCAGCGACAGGCAGACGTTCAGGCGATGAACGAGCAACGACTTGTCCAGTGGCAGCTTGACGTCGCGGGACAGCAACCGTGCGCAGATCAGGTTTTGCGGGCTCATCGCGACGATGCCCAGCGGCTTGCCACCCGCGGCTTCGAGAATGGCTTGAGCGCCAGGAGCAAAGCCGTTGAGCGGGGTGGCAGCGACGTCGATTTCGTTGCTGTAGACCCACAAATGACCGGCGCGCAGGCGGCGATCGGCGTTGGGCTTGAGGCGCAAGCTAGGCAGGGACATGACGTCGCTCCGGAAAAAAGAGCGGGAGTATAGCGCGTCAGCCGGCTGGCGGGCGCGCCGTGCTCTGTTACCGTCTGGCTGTCCGTCGGATCCGTTGAATCGTCATCCAGTTGTCGACCCATGGCCGCGAGGGGTTAGAATCGTGGCCTGACCCCGAGTGTGAAGTTATGTCCCAAGAGCTTACGTCCGAGCAGATCCAGCAGGCGTTACAAGGCATCAGCGTTCCGCCCCAGCCGCAAATCATGGTGGATTTGCAGATGGAGCAGTACATGCCCGACCCTGATCTGGGTGCCATCGCCCGGTTGATCGCCCAGGATCCGGGGCTTTCCGGCGCGCTGCTGAAAATCGTCAATTCCAGCCATTACGGCCTGAGCAATAAAATCGCTTCGATTCAGCGGGCGGTGAATCTGCTCGGCAGTCGCTCGGTCATCAACCTGATCAACGCGCAGTCGATCAAGGGCGAGATGAGCGACGAAACCATCGTCGTGCTCAACCGTTTCTGGGACACCGCTCAGGACGTTGCGATGACCAGTCTGACGATCGCCAAGCGCATCGGCTCACAAACCGTAGACGAATCCTACGCGCTGGGTCTGTTTCATGACTGCGGCGTGCCGCTGATGATCAAGCGTTTCCCCGATTACATGAGCGTGCTCGAAGAAGCGTATTCCAACGCCACCGCCGAGTGCCGCGTCGTCGACACCGAGAACAAGCTGCTGAACACCAACCACGCCGTTGTCGGTTACTTCACCGCCAAGTCCTGGCGTTTGCCCGAACATGTCAGCAACGCGATCGCCAATCACCATAACGCGCTGGCGATTTTTCAGGACGACTCGGGTCGCAATGCGCCGCTGAAAAACATGCTGGCCGTGCTGAAAATGGCCGAGCATGTGTGCGAATCTCACCGCGTCCTGGGCAACGAGCCCGTCGACCACGAGTGGAACAGCATTGGTCCTCTGGTGCTCGACTACGTCGGCTTCTCTGACTATGACTTCGAAAACCTCAAAGAAAGTATTCGTGAGCTGAGTGCGCACTGACCCTGCGCACCTGACCTCACCCTTCATCGAGCGGCCCCATGCCTGAATTACCTGAAGTCGAAACCACCCGCCGGGGCATTGCGCCGCATCTGGTGGGCCAGCGCGTCAGCCGGGTGATCGTGCGCGATCGTCGCCTGCGCTGGCCGATCCCCGAAGACCTCGACGTGCGCCTGTCGGGGCAGAAAATCGTGGCCGTCGAGCGCCGCGCCAAGTATCTGCTGATCCAGGCGGAGGTCGGCACCTTGATCAGCCATCTCGGCATGTCGGGCAATCTGCGCCTGGTGGATGCCGGTCTGCCGCCGCTCAAGCATGAGCACGTCGACATCGAACTCGAGTCCGGCCTGGCCTTGCGCTACACCGACCCCCGGCGTTTCGGCGCCATGCTCTGGAGCCTGGATCCGCTCAACCACGAGCTGCTCGCGCGCCTGGGGCCGGAACCGCTGACCGAGGTGTTCGATGGTTTGCGTCTGTTCGAGCTTTCTCGCGGCCGGGCGATGGCAGTCAAGCCTTTCATCATGGACAACGCAATCGTGGTGGGCGTCGGCAACATCTATGCGACCGAAGCCCTGTTTGCCGCCGGAATCGATCCGCGCCGTGCCGCCGGGAGTGTTTCCAAGGCGCGCTATATAAAGCTGGCGATTGAAATCAAACGCATCCTGGCCGCCGCCATCGAGCGAGGCGGCACGACGCTGCGGGATTTCATCGGCGGCGACGGCCAGCCCGGCTACTTCCAGCAGGAACTGTTCGCTTACGGCCGCGGCGAGCAGCCGTGCAAGGTCTGCGGGACCACGCTGCGAGAAGTGAAGCTGGGTCAGCGGGCCAGCGTTTACTGCCCGAAGTGCCAGAAATAATTCCCGACAGCGACAGGAAGTACTGACCGCCGCTTGGTCGCCAGGGTTTATCCGACGTCTCCTACAGGGCGTGTGTCGTCAGTGAGACACGCCGCCCCTTGCGTAAGCCCGCGCCCTGTTTATAGTGAACAGCTTCATATCTGCCTTAGCCTGAAGGACCATGCCATGAGCCCGTTTCGCATGCTTGCTGCCACGTTGGCCGTGTTCTTCGGCTTGCAACTCACGCCTGCGCTGGCTCAGGACGCGACAGGCAGTGGTGATCCCGTCTACGAAATCGAAAGCCCTCCTGCCTACGCGATGATGGGCGACCTACTGATTGCGCGGCCGATTCTCATCGTTGCCACCGTCATTGGCGCCGGGTTGTTTGTGGTTGCATTGCCGTTTACCGCCGCCGGTGGCGGCATTGGCCGCGCCGGCAAGGCGCTGGTCGTGGATCCGGGCAAGGCGGCATTTGTCCGCTGCCTGGGTTGCACCGGCGATGGTTACGGCAAGCAGGACTGATCGGCGCAGGCGCGCATCAGCTTCAGCGCGCCATCGGGTTTGAAGGTAGTCGACACGCCAATGCCGCGTGGATCACTGGCCGCTTCAACCCGGGCACTGTTCTTGTGCCACAACAACACCTGCTGGTTGCCAAAATCCTTCGCCGTCTCCTTCAGCGTGTAACCGCGCTCGCGCAGGTCAGCCAGTTCCTGATCAGTGAAAGTCCCCGGCTCGTACTCGACCACATCCGGCGTGTACTGGTGGTGATAGCGCGGCGTTGATGCCCAGCTGGCAATCGGCTGATCATCCAGGTATTGCAGCATCGACAGCAGCACCATGCTGGGGATACGGCTGCCGCCCGGGGTGCCGAAGGCGGCGAGGGACTGCGGGCCTTCGATAAAGCTCGGGCTCATGCTTGACAGGGGCCGCTTGCCCGGCTCAATGGCGTTGGCGTGACCGCCTGCCGCCGCCGAGGCGCTTTGGCCTTTGGGGTCGATGGCAAAGTCGTCCATTTCATCGTTGAGGATGATCCCGGTGCCAGGCACGGTGAACGCGGAGCCGAAGGGCAGATTCAGCGAGAGTGTCGCCGTGACGGCGTTGCCCTCGTTATCCAGGACCGCGAAATGGCTGGTGTTATCGCCCTCACGCCAGCGCGGGGCGGGTGGCAGGATGTTGTTGGGCGTGGCGCGGTGGGGGTCGATGCTGGTGGTGAGTTGCAGCAGGTAGTCGGGGGAGAGCAGTTGAGCCACCGGATTGGGCACGAAGTCAGGGTCCCCCAGCAATACGCGATCACGGTAAGCGCGGCGCAGTGCCTCGATCACCAAGTGCGCCCGCTGGATTTTCCCTGACTCCCGCCACGGCAGTTGTTGCAGCATGAACAGGCTTTGCGCCAGAGCGATGCCACCTGCCGAGGGCGGAGGTGCGCTGATCAGCTCCCGTTGATGGGCCATCTGAACGCGCAGAGGCGTGCGCGTGACGACTTCATATTCTTCGAAATCGTGGTAATTCCAGATGCCCCCTGCGCGGCGAACGCCGCTGACCATCGCCTGCGCCACCAGACCGCTGTAGAACCCTGCGCGGCCATTGTCGGCAAGGCGCTCCAGCGTCTGCGCCAGTTCCGGCTGGGTGATGACGTCACCCAGATTTGGCACATCGTTGTTGCGCAGAAACAGGCGCGCACTCTCCTTGTTATTACGCAGCGCGAACAGCCGCCAACTGGCGCGTTCGCGATAAACACTGTCCACTTTGAAACCGCGATAGGCGACCCGGATTGCCGGCGCGAGTGAAATCGTAAGCGGCAATCGGCCATAGCGTTCGGCGAGTTCGACCAGCGCAGCGGGAAGCCCGGGAATCGCGGCCGCCAGAGGTCCGTTGAGGGACAGGTCCGGCTGGAGGATCCCTTTGCGTTGGAACATCTTGGGTTTGGATTTGAGCGGCGCCTTTTCCCGCGCGTCGAGAAATTGATACTGAACGGGGATGCCGGATTGGCGCAGCAGGAAAAACCCGCCGCCGCCGAGGCCCGACCCGTAGGGCTCCACGACGGCGAGGGTCGCGCTGATGGCGATTGCGGCATCGAATGCGTTGCCGCCGTCGACCAGGATTTCCTGACCGGCGGCCGTCGCAATGGGGTGCGGACTGGCAATGGCGGCCTGATCAGGGTGATCGGGGCTGGCCTGGGCCGAAAAAACGCACAGCAGAAACACTGCGCCTGACAAAACAGGTATCCGTTCCAGCATAGAGATCATGCGTATCTCGCTCAATTCAACAGGCGTTAAGCCAGTGTCTTCGGCGAAAGCACGTATGCCGACAGGATATGCGTTCGGTTATGCCTTGCTTGTGATCAGGTTGTACTTGGCCATGAGCTCGTCCTTGCTCTCCACGTGGTTTTCATCCAGCGGGATGCAGTCCACAGGGCAGACTTGCTGGCACTGCGGCTCGTCATAGTGACCCACGCATTCGGTGCACAGGTTGGGATTGATCACGTAGATCTCTTCACCCTGGGAAATCGCTTCGTTCGGGCACTCGGGTTCGCAGACGTCGCAGTTGATGCAATCGTCGGTGATGATCAGGGACATGGATACTCCTGCCACGGTCGACACCGGGGCATATCAAAACGAATGCGGCGGATTGTGCCGCATTAGCGCTCGGTATGCACCTCGCCTCGACGCAAGGCCTCAGGCTTTTTTGAAGCGTTCGCTCAGCGCCTGGGCCACGGCGGGGTGTACGAATTTGGTGATATCACCACCTAACGCTGCGATTTCCCTGACCAGCGTAGATGAAATGAACGAGTAGCGTTCGGACGGCGTAAGAAAAAGACTTTCGATGTCCGGGGCCAGTTGCTTGTTCATGTTGGCGAGCTGAAATTCGTACTCGAAATCCGACACCGCGCGCAGGCCGCGCAGCAGGATGTTGGCGTTCTGTTCCTGGGCGAAGTGCGCCAGCAGTGTCGAGAATCCTACGACTTCCACGTTTTGCAGGTGTTTGGTCGCTTCGCGAGCAAGCGCAACCCGTTGCTCCAGCGGAAACAGGGGGTTTTTCTTGGGGCTGGCGGCGACGGCAATGACCACTTGATCGAACAGGCGCGAAGCGCGCTCGACCAGATCGCCATGACCCTTGGTGATAGGGTCGAAGGTGCCGGGGTACAACACTCGGTTCATCGCGTCGTCCTGGTCGGAGTTCGTTGGGGACTGGATGGTAGCGCAGCACGCTGAGCCGGCCAAGTCGCGCAAGTCTGGAGTGGGCCTGCCGGTGTGATAACCCTTGGTTTTACGGCGTGACGCCAAATGCCTTCCCGGCTAAGCCGGCCCCACAATGTTCCACAGCCATCCCCGCCGACTGCATGCGGTCTCATAGTGGGACCGGCTTCAGCCGGGAAGAGGCCGGTGTGGGCGCCATCAGATTTGCGGCGTGACGCGAGACTCCTTCCCGGCTAAAGCCAGTCCTACAGGATGATCGCGTTCAAATAGTGGGACCGGCTTCAGCCGGGAAGAGGCCAATGTGGGCGCCATCAGACTTGCGGCGTGACGCGAGACGCCTTCCCGGCTAAAGCCAGTCCTACAGGATGACCGCGTTCAAATAGTGGGACCGGCTTCAGCCGGGAAGAGGCCGGTGTGGGCGCCATCAGATTTGCGGCGTGACGCGAGACGACTTCCCGGCGAAAGCCAGTCCTACAGGATGATCGCGTTCAAATAGTAGGACCGGCTTCAGCCGGGAAGAGGCCGGTGTGGTCGCCATCAGATTTGCGGCGTGACGCGAGACGCCTTCCCGGCGAAAGCCAGTCCTACAGGATGATCGCGTTCAAGTAGTGGGACCGGCTTCAGCCGGGAAGAGGCCGGTGTGGGCGCCATCAGATTTGCGGCGTGACGCGAGACGCCTTCCCGGCTAAAGCCAGTCCTACAGGATGATCGCGTTCAAATAGTAGGACCGGCTTCAGCCGGGAAGAGGCCAATGTGGGCGCCATCAGACTTGCGGCGTGACGCCAAATGCATTCCCGGCTAAGCCGGCCCCAGAATGTTCCACAGCCAGTCCTGCGGGGCGCGTTGTGTCGGTGTGAATTCGCACACGCATCAGCGCACGAACAGTCGCTGAATCAATTTCTGGATCGCCTTTCCATAGGGCGGGTAGATCAGGCGTGCGGCGTTGAAGCGTTGTTTGATCAGCACGCCTTTGGCATGACTGAACGTCAGAAACCCTTCGTGCCCGTGGTAATGGCCCATGCCCGACGCGCCGATGCCGCCGAAAGGCAAGTCGTCCTGGGCGACATGCAGCAGGGTGTCATTCAGGCAGACGCCGCCCGAATGCGTCTGCTCCAGCACGCGGTTCTGTTCATGTCGGTCGTAGCCGAAGTAGTACAGCGCCAGTGGCCTTGGGCGTTGATTGATGTAGGCGAACGCGTGCTCGATGTGGTCATAGGGCACGATCGGCAGCAGCGGTCCGAAGATCTCGTCCTGCATGATCAGCATGTCGTCGCTCACATCCAGAATCAGGCTGAACGGCATCCTGCGGTCCTGCCCCTCGGCGAAGAGCTGAACCACCCGGGCACCCTTGGTTTGCGCGTCGGCGAGATATGAATTCAGCCGTGCGACATGCCGCTGATTGATGATTGCGGTGTAGTCCGGGTTGTCGGCCAGCGTGGGATAAAAACGCGTGACGGCTTCTTTGTAGGATTCGACGAATTCGGCAACGCGGTCCCTGGGCACCAGCACGTAGTCGGGCGCGACGCAGGTTTGTCCGGCGTTGAGGGTTTTGCCGAAAGCGATGCGTTCGGCGGCGTCCTTGAGCGGGACGTCGCGGGAGACGATGGCGGGGGATTTACCGCCCAGCTCCAGCGTCACGGGCGTGAGGTTTTCCGCCGCCGCGCGCATGACATGCCGCCCGACGCTGGTGGCGCCCGTGAACAATAAGTGATCAAACGGTAACCTCGAAAAGGCCGCGCCGACCTCCGCCTCGCCCAGCACAACCCCGACGTGATCCTCCGCAAACACTCGTGCCAGCAGGCTTTTTAGCAAAGCGCCGGTGGCGGGCGTGGATTCGCTGAGCTTGAGCATCACGCGGTTACCCGCCGCCAACGCGCCCACCAGCGGCCCGATGGCCAGATACAGCGGGTAATTCCACGGCACCACCACGCCAATCACGCCTAACGGCTGGTAAACGACTTTCGCGCTCGCGGGCTGGAACGCCAGGCCGACGCTTCGGCGGGAAGGCCGCATCCATTGCTTCAAATGACGCTGGGCATGGCGGATGTTGTGCAGGCAGGGCATCAGCTCGGCGAGGAGGGTTTCATCGGCGCTGCGGTGGCTGAAATCAGCGCTGATCGCGTCAATGATCGCCTGACGCTCGGTGCTGAGCAGCCCGTGCAGGCGGTTGAGCCATTGCCTGCGTTCTTGCAGCGTCGGCATCGGATTGGCGGCGAATGCGCGACGTTGTTCGTCGAATACCTGCTCCAGGCTGCTGCAAAAGGGAGGGGCATCGTCTGCATAGGGCAGAAGCTTGGATTCGACGGGCATCGCAGCAGTCCTTATTAACGTTATGCAAGGGTTTTTAGAGTCATTGCTCTACGAAGTCAACGGTCCTTGCATTCGCTCGCAGACGCGCGCCAGACTGTCCCGGCTAAAACTAAACTGCCGCCCTGCACCACCTGACACGGAGTCTCAATGCGCACGGACTATCTGGCGTTTTTCATTTCCCTGTTTCTCTCCCGCCTCGCCGATCAGGTTCTGCTGTTTCTGGTGCCGCTGATTGTCTTTCAAACCACCAACAGCGCGTCCCTTGCGGGGCTGGCGTTCTTCGTCGAGACATTGCCGCGCTTTCTTGCATTCCCGATTTGCGGCGCGCTGTGCGACAAATACTCGCCCATCCGGTTGCTGCACATCACCCAGATCTACCGCGCCTTGATCTGTCTGGTCGCGATGGGGCTGTACGGCCTGTTTGGCGGCATCGGCTGGCTGATCGGGCTGTCGGCGATCTGCGGCGTCCTGACCACCCAGGGGATCATGGTCCGGGAAGTGGTCATGCCGCATATTTTCCCGGATTACCGCTACGGCAAAACGCTGTCCTACTCTCAGATCGCCGACCAGACCGGCCTGGTGCTTGGGCCTTTGCTGGCGGCGATGGCCCTGGAAATCTGCCCGTGGTGGGGCGTCGTGATGGGTGTGGGGCTGGTGTTCGTTGCGGCGGATCTCGCCATGGGCGTCTGGCAACGCAAGAGCGACGTCACGCTGGAGCGCTTTGATCAGCACGCAGGCCGCTGGACCCAGCCACTGAAAATCGCTTTCGGACACATCTTCCGACTGGCCGAACTGAAGAAGATCATTTTGCTGGCGGTCGGCGTCAACCTGATCGTCGGCGTCACCCTGGCCAGCTCGGCGGCCATGGTGATCGGCTCGTTTGGCGAGAGCAAAGATTTCTACGCCGGTCTGCAGGCGGCGGGCGCCTTGCTGACCATCGCGATTCTGTTTGTTCTGGCCCGGGTCAGCCTGCCGCTGAAACTGCTCGGTGTGATGTCATACATCGCCTTGCTGCTGGGCGCATTCATTACCGCCACGAGCGCGTCATCCGAGGTCTACCTTGTTGGCTTTCTGCTGATCGTCGGCTTCGACAAGATGTTCAACGTCTACATGCGCAGCATTCGTCAGCGGGTCATTCCGGCGCGGGACTTCGGCAAGACCGTCGGCGTCATCACGCTGCTGAACAACCTGTCGCAACCGCTGGCCGGGTTACTGGTGGGAGTGCTTACGGCGCCGATCGGTCTGCGCGGCGTCATTTTAATCAACGTGCTGGCGGCAGCCGTGCTCGGTGTTGGCGTCGCAGCGGTGGTTCGGCTCAGGGTGGCAACGGCCGTGGAGCGATGAAGTCTGCAACGGATCCAACGCTTGCGTTAAGATCCGGCACATCCCTGTTACGTTTCGACGTTCGAGTTGAACATGGCGCCGCGCATCAAAACCGTACGCATCAACACCCGTGAACGCATCGTGCACAGCAGCCTGGAACTGTTCAATCAGCAGGGCGAGCGCAGCGTCAGCACCAATCACATCGCTGCGCACATGGAAATGTCGCCCGGCAATCTGTACTACCACTTCCCCAACAAGCAGGCGATCATCGCCGAGTTGTTCACCGAATACGAAACGCTGGTCGACAGCTTTCTTCACCCGCCCAAGGGCCGTCTGCCGGGTGTCGAAGACAAACGCCATTACCTGATGGCGATCATCGACGGCATGTGGCGCTACCGTTTTCTGCACCGCGACCTCGAGCACCTGCTTGAAACCGATCCCGAGCTGGCAGTGCGTTACCGACGCTTTTCCCAACACTGCCTGATCAAGGCGATGTCCATTTACAGCGGCTTTGTCGACGCGCAGATTCTGAGCATGGACAAGGTCCAGATCGAATCGCTGACGCTCAATGCGTGGATCATCCTCACGTCTTGGGTACGGTTTCTGTGCACCACGCGGGAAAACGCCGCTCACCTGAATGAGGACGCGATACGTCGCGGCGTTTATCAGGTGCTGATGCTGGAACTGGCCTACGTCACGCCCCAGGCGCGGGAAGCAGTGAATGCGCTGTGCGCGGAGTTTTACGTGCCGTTGGCCAAGGCACTGGAAGACGCTGGCTGACTCGGCCCGGTTGTCTCACTCGATTGTCATATCGCCCTTTTTACTGCCTGCAGGAGCCTGTCATGTCCATCGCGCAATTGATCAGCCCGCAACAATTGTCAGAACGCCTGACCCAGCCCGGGCTTGTGATACTGGATTGTCGTTCGTCGCTGGACGATCTGGACTACGGCCAGCGCAGCTACGCAGAGGGCCATATCGAAGGCGCTTCTTACGCTGACTTGCTCAATGATCTCAGTGGTGCCATCACCAAGGGTGTGACCGGTCGCCACCCGCTGCCGGATCCGCAGACACTGATCGAGCGCTTGCGGTTCTGGGGTGTGAACAACCACAGCGACATCGTGCTTTACGACGATGGCCCGGGTGCGTATGCCGCCCGAGCCTGGTGGTTGCTGGCGTGGCTGGGCAAGCGCGACGGCGTGTATGTGCTCGATGGCGGGCTCAAGGCCTGGCATGGGGCGGGTCTGCCGCTGAGTCTTGATCCACCGCACCAACCCGAGGGTTCATTCGACGGCGTGCCAGATGAATCGATGGTGCTGACGGCCGAGCAACTGCAGGCCCGCATCGGCGATCCCGCCATGACGCTGATCGACGCACGTGCCCCCGCGCGGTTCCGGGGTGAAGTCGAGCCCATCGACCCTATTGCGGGGCACATTCCAAGCGCACAGTGCGCGGCATTCACCGACAACCTCGGGCCGGATGGCCGCTTTCTCCCGGCAGAGCAGCTGAAGCAGCGCTTCGCCGAGGCACTACAAGGCCGTCCTGCCCATGCGCTCGTCGCTTATTGCGGTTCCGGCGTAACGGCCTGTCACAACCTGTTTGCCATGACTCTCGCCGGGTATCCGTTGGGGGCGCTGTACGCGGGGTCATGGAGCGAATGGATCAACGACCCGCAGCGGGGCGTCGCGACCGGGGACTAAAGTGGCGACGTAGGTGCCTCACATCTGGCCCATCGCCCAGCGCAGCAAGAAGAACACCAGCAATCCGCCGCCAATGGTCGCCAAAAGGTTACGGCTGAATGCCGCAATGCCAATCGACACGATCCCGGCCAGCAAGTAGGCGTTGTCCAGGGACAACTGCCAGTGCGCGCCGTCGGGCAGCAACATGCCAGGGACAACGATGGCGGTCAGCACGGCGGTGGGTACGTAATGCAGGCTTTGGCGCACCAGCGGCGGGAAACGCAGGTTCGGCCAGGCGAACAGGCTGTAGCGCATCAGAAAAGTGATCGCGGCCATGCCCAGAATCAGCCACCAGTACGTCATGGGCGCACCTCGTTCGGGGTCATGTCGTCCAGCCTTGCCGCTTGCCTTCTCTCCAGAAACACCCCCGCTGCGATGCCACTGAAGGCAGCGGCCATGAGCCCCAGCTTGAAGGGCCATGACCATGTCAGCAGGGCAACCGCGCCAGCGACCAGCGCGGCGGCGATCTGCGGTCGGTTGCGCAGCAGGGGCACGACGATGCCGATGAAAGTTGCCAGCATCGCGAACTCCAGGCCCCAACTGGCCATGTCGGGAAAAGCCTGACCAAACAGCACGCCCACCAGTGAGCTGCTCACCCAGCAGGCATACAGCGAGCTCGCCACGCCCAGCCAGTACCAATGCGCGAGCGGCGTCCGGCCGTGGACCAGGTAGTGGCGTTGGACGATGGCGAAAGTTTCGTCCGTCAGCCAGAACGCCAGCAGCAGTCGCCATCGCTGGGGCAGCCCCTGAACCTGTGGCTGCAGGGTGGCGCTGTACAGCACGTGGCGCAAATTGACGATGAACGTGGTCAGCAGAATCACCACCGCGCCGGCCCCGGCGCCCATCAGGCTGATGACGATAAACTGCGCCGATCCTGCGTAAACGAACATCGACATGCCGACCGCCTGCCACAGGGTCAGCCCACCCACACCGGCGAGGGTGCCGAAGATAATGCCGAATGGGGCAATGCCAACCAGCATCGGCACGCTGTCGCGAAGGCCGCGGACGAAGAATTGATGACGGGACATGGTTTTTCTCCTTATGCCCCGGATGGTAAGCGGGTGGCGCATAAGTGTCTTGAACGATCGTGCAGGCGTTAGCGGTTTTGCGACGCGCCATGGACGTCCGTCAACCACGCCGGAATCCGTTGCTCCAGGTAATACGTCGGCTTTCTAATGGTGCCGCCGACAAAACCCACGTGACCGCCTTTTTTCTGCAGGTCGAATTCGGTGCTGGACGACAGCTCCGAGCCTTCAGGCAGGCTGTGCTTGAACACGAACGGGTCATCAAGAGATTGAATCAGCAGCGTTGGCGTGCGGATGGCGCCGAGGAAGTACCGACTGGAGGCGCGCCGGTAGTAATCATGGGCGTCCACGAATCCATTGAGCGGCGCTGTCACGCGCCCGTCGAAATCCCAGAACGTGCGCATGTCTTTCAGCGAGCCCAGTGCCGCCAGTTCTGCCAGCCCGTCACTGAGGCCTTCGTGCTGAAAGCGTCGCTGCTTGTCCTTGATGTAGCCGACCATCTCGCGCATGAAGTGCCGCTGGTAAACCCTGGAAAACCCCAGCCCGATCCGGTCGGCGCACTCGTCCAGTCGAAACGGCACCGACACCGCCGCAGCCCCCTGCAGGTGGCTGTCGAGCCCGGTTTCGCCAAGGTGCTTGAGCAAAATGTTGCCGCCGAGGGAATACCCGACCGCGTAAAGCGGCGCCAATGGTCGGGCCTTGCGCAGATGATCGATCACGGCGGCAAGGTCTTCGCTGGCGCCGGAGTGATAGCTGCGGGGCAACAGGTTCGGCTCCCCTGAACAACCTCGCCAGTTGAGGGCAACACTGGCCCAGCCGCGTTTTTCCATGGCGTGCTGCAGCCCGGCGACATAGGGGGAGTTGGACGAGCCGGTCAGACCGTGCAGCACCAGCACGATCGGCACAGTGGCGTCGTGCGGGCCGTGCCAGTCCATGTCGAGGAAATCACCGTCTTCCAGCCAGATGCGCTCGCGCCGACGCTCGAGGTGAGTGGTCGGCCGCCAGAGCGGTCCCCACAGTGTCTGCAAGTGCGGGTTGCCCAGGCCGAATGCCGGGACAAACCCGGGAAGGTCAGCTCGCGACCGCACTGCGTTCCCACACCGCGTAGTGAACCTGACCGGCTTTCTTTTCACGGTGCAGGCGCCAGTTGGCGGGCATGCCCAGCGTCGACGGCGCGGTTTCGCTTTCGGTGTAGATCCACGCGCTGTCCGCCAGCCAGTTGCGCTCTTCCAGCAGCGTGCAGGCAGGCATCAGCAAGTCCTGGTGGAACGGCGGGTCGAGGAACACTACGTCGAACTGTTCGGCCGGCTGGGTCTCCAGATGACGGAGCGCGTCGCCGGTAGCGGTTTTGCCGACGGTGCAACGCAGCGTGCCGAGGTGTTCGCGCAGGCTGGAGATCGCCATCGAGTTGGTGTCCAGCGCCAGACCCATGCTGGCGCCGCGCGAAAGGGCTTCAAGGTACAGCGCGCCACTGCCGGCGAACGGATCGAGGACGCGCGCGCCTTCGATGTACGGCGCCAGCCAGTTGAACAGAGTTTCCCGCACACGGTCCGGCGTCGGGCGCAGGCCGGGGGCGTCAGGGAAACTCAGACGGCGACTGCGCCATTCGCCGCCGATGATCCGCAGTTGGCCCAGGCCCGTGTGGATTTTGTGCCCTTTGTGGATACGCGGCGGCTTGGAAGTCGAGGTCATCAGTGCTCCGGAACGCCGAGCGGTTGCTCGGCGGGTTTGTCAGTAGGGGGTGGCAGTGGCTTTTGCGGAACGGTCGGACCTGCGGTCACGATCACCAGCTTGTCGGCGTCCAGATGTTTGTTCATCACGGTCTTGATCTGCTCGACCGTGACGCTCTGGGACTGCGTCATGAAATCTTCGAGGTAGGTCAGCGGCAGATTATAGAAGCCGACTGCGCCTAGTTGGCCAACGATGGCCGCATTGCTGGCAGTCGCCAGTGGAAAGCTGCCGGCCAGTTCGCGCTTGGCATCATCGAGCTCTTTTTGGGTCGGGCCGTTGGCAAGGAAGTCACGAGTGATGTCCTTCACCAGCTTGAGGGTGTTTTCGCTCAGTTCGGCCCGGGTCTGCAGGCTGATCATGAACGGACCCTGTGCCTGCATCGGCGTAAAGCCCGAAGAGACGCCGTAGGTCAGGCCACGTTTTTCCCTCACTTCGGTCATCAGACGGCTGCCGAAACCGCCGCCACCGAGGATCGAGTTGCCAAGTGACAGGGCCGCGTAATCAGGATCGCCGCGGGTGATGCCCAGTTCAGCCAGCATCAGGTGGGTCTGCTTGGACGGAAACTCGATGTGGGTTTCACTCGGCTTGGGTTCGGTCGGTGCGACGGTTTGTGCCAGCGCCGGACCTTTAGGCAGCGCGGCTGAAACCTGGGCCGCGACCGCTTCGGCTTCCGCTCGCGTCAGGTCTCCGGCCAGCGCAATCACTGCGTTGCCAGCAGCGTAGGCCTTGGCATGAAAGGCCTTCAGTTGAGCCAAGGTCAGAGGCGCGATGCTTTTGGCCGTGCCCATGCTCGGATGCGCGTAGGGATGATCGCCGTACAACCACTTGAACAGCTCATCGCCTGCGAGCTTGCCCGGGTTCTGCTTCTGATATTCAAAGCCCGCCAGCAACTGGTTTTTGATTCGCGCCAGCGAGTCCGCCGGGAATGTCGGTTTGCCCACCACTTCGGCAAACAGTTTCAACGCGGGCTCGCGCTTGTCGGCGGCGCTCAGGCTGCGCAGCGAAGCGATCGCCATGTCGCGATAGGAGCCGTTGCCGAAATCAGCGCCCAGCCCTTCGAAACCTTCGGCGATGGCGCTGACGTTCTTGCCTTTGACGCCCTCGTTGAGCATCGCGTTGGTGACTAGCGCAATACCAGGATTGGCGCCGTCCTGGCTGCTGCCGGCCGCGAACAGCAGGCGCATGTCGAACATCGGCAGTTCATGGGCTTCGACGAAGAGCACGCGAGCGCCTTCGGCGGTATTCCACGACTGGATGTTCAGCGAGCGGCGAGCCGGCGCTTTACCGTCCAGCTCTTTCAGGGATTCCAGCGTGTTGGCGGCCTTATCGATGGCTTTCGGGGCTTCGGCGGTCTCTGCCATCGCCGATGCCGCACCGAACAGACCAAACGTGACGGCAAGTGCGAAGGAGCAGGCCCGCGTTCGCGCAAAGCGGGATTCGTTGCGCTGGCTCATTGGGCTTTCTCCTCAGGCAAAACATGCGCAACGGCGAGGCGCTCGCGGGTGAAGTACGTACGGGCGGCTTTCTGGATGTCTTCCGGCGTCACGCTTTGCAGCGCGGCCAGTTCCTGATCGATGAGCTTCCAGGACAGCCCCACTGTTTCCAGTTCGCCAATGGTGCTGGCCTGACTGGTAATGGAATCGCGCTCGTAGACCAATCCGGCGATCACCTGGGCCCGGACCCGCTCCAGCTCTTCCTTGGCGGGCGGCTTGGTTTTCAGCTCGTCGAGCAGGCGCCAGATGCCGGCTTCAGCGTCGGCGAGGGTTTTCTTCTTTTGCTGATTGGGCGTGGCGCTGATGGTGAACAGGCTGTCGCCGCGGGTGTAGGCGTCGTAGTCGGATGAGGCGCCTGTGACCAGCTCTTCGCCACGCTCTAGGCGGGTCGGGATGCGCGCACTATAGCCGCCGTCCAGCAATGCCGAAATCAGGCGCAGTGCGTTGACCGACTGTGGATCGGGGGCGGTGGCCAGGCTCGGCACATTGAAGCCATACATCAGGCTCGGCATCTGCGTGGCGACATGCACGGTGATCTGGCGCAGGCCAGGTTCGGCGAGCTCCAGCGGCTTTTTCGACGGCGGTACGTCGCGGCGTGGCACCGGGCCGAAGAAGCGCTCAGTCAGGGTTTTCACTTCATCGGGCGTCACGTCACCGACCACCACCAGCGTGGCGTTGTTGGGGACATACCAGGATTCATACCAATGGCGCAGCTCCTCGACCTTCATGCGCTCAAGGTCCGCCATCCAGCCGATGGTCGGCGTGTGGTAGCCGCTGGCGGGGTAGGCGATGGCCTTGAAGCGCTCGTAGGCCTTGGCGTTCGGCTTGTCATCGGTGCGCAGGCGTCGCTCTTCCTTGATGACTTCGATTTCCCGGGCGAACTCTTCAGGGGGCAGGCGCAGGGTGGCCATGCGGTCGGCTTCCAGTTCGAAGGCAACAGCCAGTCGATCACGGGCCAGCACTTGGTAATAAGCGGTGTAATCATCGCTGGTGAAGGCGTTCTCTTCAGCGCCCAGGTCGCGCAGGATCAGCGATGCTTCGCCCGGACCTGCCTTGGAGCTGCCCTTGAACATCATGTGTTCCAGCGCGTGGGAAAGGCCCGTCTGGCCAGGCGTCTCGTAACTGGAGCCGACCTTGTACCAGACCTGTGAAACCACGACCGGCGCGCGGTGATCTTCACGGACGACGACCTTCAGGCCGTTGTCCAGCGTGAACTCGGTGGTGGGTTGTGGGTCGGCAGCCGATGCGGCGAAGGGCAAACAGATTGTGCTGAGCAGCAGGCCTGCGGCACAGCGGGCTAGAGCATTCATTCGTGATTTGAACCTTGGAGACGGCCTGCTTAGCGTCAGCGGGCGCGGGGGTGTTAGGATAGCGGCCAGTTCGCTCGGCGACTATGGCTGTGACGTAGGACTCTTCGTCCAGTGCCGGAAGGCGATGCGCAAAAGGCGTAAACGGAAGGGCTCTGGCTGAACAAGCGGGCTCGATTACAGTCTGTTTCGCATACAGAATTTTTCAGAGGCGCCGCTCTGGCGCGTCGTTACCGTGAGATAGCCGTCCTCCATGTTTGGTTCCAACGACGACAAGAAGACCCCAGCCCCGGCTGGCGAGAAGAAAGGCCTGTTCGGATGGCTGCGCAAAAAGCCGCAGGAAGCCACTCCAGAACCGCCTCAGAATGTCCCCGCACCCGCGCCAGAATCCGTGCCCGATCAGGCGCCGTCTGTTGCTGAGCAGATCAACGCCCCGGTCATCCCCGCCGAGCGCGCGCCGCAACCCACGTCGCAGCCCTTGCCACAAACAGCGACGACTGAAGCGCTTTCGGCCCCGGTCGAAGATCCTTGGCTTCACCTGCCTGTTGCTGAAGAGCCAGTCGCTTTCACCGATGAGCGCGAGCCTCACGTTACGCCGCCCATCCCGGTTCACACCGAGTCCAACGTGGAATCTGCAGCCGCTCCCTTGGCTGAAGTCCCCGCTCAACCGGCGCTCATCGACCCCACCTCGTTCGAAGTGGCTCCGTCTGTCGAGCCGACCCCGGTCGCGCTGCCTGATCCGGTGTCTGGCAATGATCTCCCGTCGCTGACGCCGCCGTTGACGACAGCGCCGAGGGTTCCAGCCGCAGCTGCCGTGCCCGTTCTTGAAACCAACGTGCCGCCTGTCCCGTTCGAAGGATCCGCCGCACCCAAGCAGCCTGGTTTCTTCGCGCGCCTGAAGCAGGGCCTGTCGAAAACCAGCGCCAGCCTGGGTGAAGGCATGGCCAGCCTGTTCCTCGGCAAAAAGGCCATCGACGACGACATGCTCGACGAGCTGGAAACCCGGCTGTTGACTGCCGACGTCGGCGTGGAAGCAACCTCGGCGATCGTGCGCAACTTGACGCAGAAAGTGGCGCGCAAGCAGCTCACCGACAGCGATGCGCTGTACAAGTCGCTGCAGAACGAGCTGACTGAAATGCTCAAGCCGGTGGAAGCTCCGCTGGTCATCACTTCGCAGCACAAGCCTTTCGTAATTCTGGTCGTTGGCGTCAACGGCGCGGGTAAAACCACCACCATTGGCAAGCTCGCCAAAAAGCTTCAGCTGGAAGGCAAAAAGGTCATGCTGGCGGCAGGCGACACCTTCCGCGCCGCAGCCGTTGAGCAGCTGCAGGTCTGGGGCGAGCGCAACAAGATCCCGGTCATTGCCCAGCACACGGGCGCTGACTCGGCATCGGTGATTTTTGATGCCGTTCAGGCCGCCAAAGCGCGCGGTATCGATGTGCTGATCGCCGACACGGCGGGCCGCCTGCACACCAAAGACAACCTGATGGAAGAGCTGAAGAAGGTTCGCCGCGTGATCGGCAAGCTCGACGCCGACGCGCCCCACGAAGTCCTTCTGGTGCTGGACGCCGGTACGGGCCAGAACGCGATCAACCAGGCCAAACAGTTCAACCAGACCGTCCAGCTCACCGGCCTTGCGCTGACCAAGCTCGACGGCACCGCCAAGGGCGGCGTGATCTTCGCCCTGGCCAAGCAGTTCGGTCTGCCGATCCGCTACATCGGTGTCGGTGAAGGCATCGACGATCTGCGCACCTTCGAAGCCGAACCGTTCGTCCAAGCCCTATTCGCCGAGCGGGAGCGCCCATGATTCGTTTCGAACAGGTCGGTAAACGCTATCCGAACGGACACGTCGGCTTGCATGAGCTGAGCTTTCGAGTACGTCGTGGCGAATTTCTGTTTGTGACCGGTCACTCCGGCGCGGGTAAAAGTACCTTGCTGCGCCTGCTGCTGGCGATGGAGCGTCCGACCACGGGCAAGCTGTTGCTGGCGGGTCAGGACCTGGGCCAGATCAGCACCGCGCAGATTCCTTTTCTGCGTCGGCAGATCGGCGTCGTGTTCCAGAACCACCAGTTGCTGTTTGATCGCACGGTGTTCAATAACGTCGCGCTGCCCCTGCAGATCCTCGGACTGTCCAAGACCGAAGTGGTCAAGCGCGTCGACTCGGCCCTTGAGCGCGTTGCGTTATCGGACAAAGCCGAGCTGTACCCGGGCGATTTGTCCACCGGTCAGCAACAGCGCGTGGGCATCGCCCGCGCCATCGTTCACCGCCCGGCCCTGCTGCTGGCGGACGAACCCACTGGTAACCTCGACCCGCGACTGGCAGCTGAAATCATGGGTGTGTTCGAAGACATCAACCGTCTGGGCACCAGTGTGCTGATTGCAAGCCATGACCTCGCATTGATCGCGCGGATGCGCCATCGCATGCTGACGTTGCAACGCGGCCGACTGATCGGCGACGGGGAGGCTGGCGTATGAGTGCCACTCGCAGTCCCAAGGTGTCCGAACGCGTAGCGCCAAAAGCTTCAGACCCGGCGCCGCAAAAGAAAAAGAAACGCGATGACGACGATGGCCCGAGCTTCGGCGAGTTGTTCAACGCCTGGATCGAGGCCCACCGGTCAAGCCTGCTGGACAGCCTGCGCCGTCTCGGCAAGCAGCCCATTGGCAGCTTTTTTACCTGTCTGGTGATGGCCATTGCGCTGAGTTTGCCGATGGGCTTGTCGTTGTTGCTGAGCAATGTCGAGCGTTTGGGCGGATCCTGGCAGCGCGCGGCGCAGATATCTCTGTACCTGCAACTGGACGCATCGCCGAGTGAAGGCGAGGGCCTTGTCCGTCAGATCAAGGAAATGGGCGGCGTCGCCGATGCCGAATACATCAGCCGCGATGAGGCACTGAACGAGTTCCAGAAGCAGTCCGGTCTGGGCGAGGCACTGAAGGAGTTGCCTGAAAACCCGCTGCCCGGCGTTGTGCTGGTTACACCGTTGGAAGTTGACAAAGCCGCGCTGGAAGCATTACGTACGCATCTGGCCGAGCTGCCTAAAGTGCAGCAGGCCCAGCTTGATCTGGTCTGGGTCGAGCGGTTGGCAGCGATCCTCAAGCTGGGTGACCGGTTCGTGTTCGGCCTGACCGTGTTGCTCGTCGCGGCGCTCCTGTTGGTCATCGGCAACACCATTCGTCTGCACATCGAGAACCGTCGTACGGAAATCGAGGTCATCAAGTTAGTAGGCGGTACGGACAGTTACGTCCGTCGGCCCTTCCTTTATATGGGTGCGTTGTACGGGCTGGGTGCCGGAGTTCTTTCCTGGGGTGTTCTCGCTTACGGGCTAGACTGGTTGAACGAAGCGGTGGTCCGGCTGGCCGGACTCTACGGCAGCAATTTTGCCCTTGCCGGCGTGCCAGTGTCCGACGGCGTGTCGCTCTTGCTTGGAGCGGTGCTGTTGGGGTATATCGGTGCGTGGATTGCAGTGGCACGCCATTTGAGAGAGTTGGCGCCTCGTTAGTGTTGAGTGGCTACATCGTTAGTAAATTTTGTTTCACCTATTGACTTTTCAGCTCAGGGAACTTGTCTAGCGGTTCCCGGTCAATTTCGCAGTGCTGAACTGCACGAGTTATGTGTCGGAGGTTTTTCGTAATGACCAATTCTTTGCAACCTGCGTATGCCTTAGTCCCGGGTGCGAACCTGGAAGCCTATGTGCACACGGTTAACAGCATCCCACTGCTGACGCCAGAGCAGGAGCGTGAACTGGCCGAGAGTCTCTACTATGAGCAGGATTTGGGGGCGGCTCGGCAGATGGTGCTCGCCCACCTGCGATTTGTCGT
This sequence comes from Pseudomonas sp. PS02290, assembly GCF_029960075.1. Lineage (NCBI taxonomy): Bacteria > Pseudomonadati > Pseudomonadota > Gammaproteobacteria > Pseudomonadales > Pseudomonadaceae > Pseudomonas > Pseudomonas sp. PS02290. The sequence continues at coordinate 68,438 of NZ_JASCOY010000014.1, read as the reverse complement.
GCATATCGCACGCAGTTATTCCGGTTATGGCCTGGCTCAGGCTGACCTGATTCAGGAAGGTAACGTTGGCCTGATGAAGGCCGTGAAGCGCTTCAACCCCGAGATGGGTGTGCGTCTGGTGTCCTTTGCGGTGCACTGGATCAAGGCCGAAATTCACGAGTTTATCCTGCGCAACTGGCGCATCGTGAAGGTCGCGACCACCAAGGCTCAGCGCAAACTGTTCTTCAATCTGCGCAGCCAGAAAAAACGCCTGGCTTGGCTGAACAACGAAGAAGTACATCGCGTAGCGGAGAGCTTGGGTGTTGAGCCCCGCGAAGTGCGTGAAATGGAAAGCCGTCTGACCGGCCACGACATGGCGTTCGACCCGGCGGCAGAAGCCGACGATGACAGCGCTTTCCAGTCGCCGGCCAACTACCTGGAAGACCACCGCTACGATCCGGCGCGTCAGCTGGAAGACTCCGACTGGACTGACAGCTCGACGGCTAACCTGCACGAAGCACTGAACGTGCTCGACGACCGCAGCCGCGACATTCTGTATCAGCGCTGGCTGGCGGAAGAAAAAGCGACGCTGCACGACTTGGCCGAGAAGTACAACGTCTCTGCCGAGCGTATTCGTCAGCTGGAGAAGAGCGCGATGAACAAGCTGAAGCTGTCGATTGCTGCTTGATTGCTACGCCGGAACGCAAAACGCCCCGAGATGATCGGGGCGTTTTTGTTTGTGGGATGTATCTGAGTAGGACCGGCTTCAGCCGGGAAGAAGCCGGGTTGGGCGCCATTAGGCTTGCGGCGTGACGTGTGACGCGTTCCCGGCTAAAGCCGGTCCTACGAAAGCTTAAATCCAGTCCTACGAAAGCCATAAAGCCAGACTTGGGCTCACCACTTCCGGCTGTGATTCAACCCCATCAAGTACTCATCCCCACCCAGTTGACGCATCTGCTGGCGGATCCAGCCTGCCCGCTGTGAGACATAGCTACTAGGGTGGCTGGCGCTCCATTCCCGTGGGTTGGGCAGGACGGCGGCCAGATAGCTGGCCTGTTGCGTCGATAGCTGGCTCGCATTCACATGAAAGTGATGCTGTGCAGCGGCCTGGGCGCCGAAGACGCCGTCGTCCCACTCCACGCTGTTCAGGTACACCTCAAGAATGCGCTGCTTGGACCAGAACACCTCGATCAGCCCGGTGAACCAGGCTTCAAGACCCTTGCGGAAGTAACTGCGGCCCGACCACAGAAACAGGTTTTTCGACACCTGCTGGCTCAGCGTGCTGGCCCCGCGCAGGGAGCCGCCGCGTTCGTTATGAACCAGTGCCGCCTGAATGGCGTCGATATCGAAACCCCAGTGCTCCGCAAACTTCTGGTCCTCGCCGGCAATAACAGCGATTTTCAGGTCATCGGAGATGTTGTCCCATGACTCCCAGTCGCGCTGCAGGTCAATGGGCTGACCGTCGAACCAGGATTCAATTTTGCGCTCGACCATCAAGGCGGTAAACGGAGGAGGGACCCAACGGAAAATCAGCACCAGCACGACACTCGTCGCTGCGAACCAGAGCAGGCCTTTGGCGATAAGACGAAGAAGTAATTGCAGCATAGAGATGGCTTGGCCGAAGCGTTTGAGCGGGCCATTATACAGACCACGCGTCATTGAACTTGCCTGGAGTTGTACATGTTACGAACCTTTCTGATGCTGGCCTCCTTCTTTGGATTCACCGGCGTCGCCCTTGGCGCGTTCGCGGCCCATGGCCTGAAAAACCGCCTGACACCCGAGTACCTCGCGGTTTTCCACACTGGCGTGCTCTACCAACTGATTCATGCCCTGGCAATTTTCGGCGTGGCGCTGCTGGCGATGCAGATCCAGGGCCGGCTCGTCACCTACGCAGGCATCTCCTTCACACTGGGCATCATCCTGTTTTCCGGCAGCCTCTACCTGATGACGCTGACCGGCGCGACCAAGCTGGGCATCATCACCCCCTTTGGCGGCCTGTTTTTCCTGATCGGCTGGGCGATTCTCGGCTGGACGGCATGGCGCCTGGGGCTTGACACGCTTTAAGCGCGCGTCTGCCGCGGACGCGTCGCAAGCCCTTGGCCACGCCTGAGACGAATGGCGTGGCTTTGCCTTGGTCATACCGACCGATCGGGCTAGAATGCTCGCCCCCTAAAATGATGGCTGCCCCTCGCATGCGCATTCAGTTGAACGGTGAATCCTTTGAGCTGCCCGACGGCGAAACCGTCGCGGGACTGCTGACACGTCTGGATCTGACCGGGCGCCGAGTCGCCGTCGAGCTCAATCTGGACATCGTCCCGCGCAGCCAGCATGCCGCCACGACGCTGACCGAAGGCGATCAGGTCGAAGTGGTGCACGCCATCGGTGGCGGCTAGCCTTCGACGTGCCGCCGGCCTGATCCGCAGGCACTGCAAGAACCTCAACCGTAAAGAGGATTTCAGATGAGCAACGTTCGCAGCGACAAGCCGTTCACCGTGGCCGGTCGTAGTTTTCAGTCGCGCCTGCTGGTCGGCACTGGCAAGTACACGGACATGGAACAGACCCGACTGGCCATCGAAGCCTCGGGCGCCGAGATCGTCACCGTTGCCGTGCGCCGGACCAACCTGGGCCAGAATCCGGGCGAACCAAACCTGCTCGACGTGCTGCCGCCGGACCGCTACACCATCCTGCCGAACACCGCCGGTTGCTACGACGCCATCGAAGCCGTTCGCACCTGCCGCCTGGCCCGCGAGCTGCTCGATGGCCATAATCTGGTCAAGCTGGAAGTCCTCGCTGACCAGAAAACCCTTTTCCCCAATGTCATCGAAACCCTCAAGGCCGCCGAAACGCTGGTCAGGGACGGCTTCGACGTCATGGTCTACACCAGCGATGACCCGATCATCGCCCGCCAGCTCGCCGAAATCGGTTGCTGCGCGGTGATGCCCCTCGCGGGCCTGATCGGTACTGGCCTGGGGATCTGCAACCCGTACAACCTGCAGATCATCCTCGAAGAATCGAAAGTCCCGGTGCTGGTCGATGCCGGTGTCGGCACTGCGTCCGATGCCACCATCGCCATGGAACTGGGGTGTGAGGCGGTGCTGATGAACTCGGCCATCGCCCACGCGCAACACCCGGTGCTGATGGCCGAAGCCATGAAACACGCCATTCTGGCAGGCCGCATGGCCTACCTGGCCGGCCGTATGCCCAAGAAACTCTATGCCAGCGCGTCTTCGCCGCTGGATGGTCTGATCAAGTAAGAGCCTGTTGATGATTGATTCGCAAACGCCCGACCCACTTCCGGACGATGAAGTGATGAACGACGAGAACACCAAAGCCCAAGGCGATGACAGCCACCATCGGCGCATCAAGAGCTTCGTGATGCGTGCCGGTCGCATGACCGAAGGCCAGCAACGTGGTCTGGATCAGGGCAAGGAGCGTTTCGTGCTGCCGCTGGCCGACGCCCCGGTGGATTTCGATCAGGTGTTTGGTCGCTCGGCCCCGCGCACCCTAGAAATCGGCTTCGGCATGGGCCACTCGCTGCTGGAAATGGCCGCCGCCGCGCCAGAGCAGGATTTCATCGGCGTGGAAGTGCACCGTCCGGGCGTCGGCGCCTTGCTCAACGGCGTGCTGACCCAGGGGCTCACCAACCTGCGCGTTTACGATTGCGATGCGATCGAAGTGCTCAACCGTTGTGTGGCCGACAACAGCCTGGACCGGTTGATGCTGTTCTTCCCGGATCCCTGGCACAAGTCGCGCCACCACAAGCGCCGCATCGTCCAGGCCGAATTTGCCGAGCTTGTGCGCACCAAGCTGAAGCCGGGCGGCGTGCTGCACATGGCGACCGACTGGGAACCCTATGCCGAATACATGCTGGAAGTGATGAACGTGGCGCCGGGTTACCGCAACCTGGCCGAAGACGGCAAATGCGTTCCGCGCCCTGCGGAGCGTCCGATCACCAAGTTCGAGCGCCGTGGCGAACGCCTCGGTCACGGGGTTTGGGATCTGAAGTTCGAGAAGCTGGCCTGATCACTTCTCGACCAGAAGCGGTCCGGTAGCGGCCGCTTTTGAGTTTTTACAGCACATTTCAGCCGCTTTTTGCCTTGTATGACGAACCCTTCGATTTCTTCCTAAGGAGGCTACAAGGTCTTCGGAATCGTCCGACATCCATTTTCAGTTCTGATCTTCATAGTCCCCGCCGTTGCATATATCAATATTGATGACGAGGAATGAAGATGAACAAGTTTTGGCAAATGGCTGCGATCGCCACGCTGATTGCGACCACCAGCGGCTGTGTCAGCTATAACGTCAGCCAGCCAAGCGCTTCGCTGTCCGGCGACGTGAAGACTGATCTGAAGGCTGACGTCAAAGTCGGTGAAGCCATCAGCGGCGAGTCGTCCACCAATGTTCTGTTCGGCTGGTTGAACATCGGCGGCGATACGCAATTTGCGGACGGCGTGACCTACGGCGGCGCGAGCGGTGGTGGCGGCATCGGCCTGCCTCTGCCGGACCCGATCTCCTCCACCAAGGCCGCCGCAGCGTTCAAGGCCGTCAAATCGTCCGGTTCCGACCTGATCGTCGCGCCGCGTTACGAAGTCACCGTCAACGATTACTTCATCTTCAAGCAAGTGAACGTGAAAGTGACCGGCAACAAAGGCAGCATCCAGAGCATCCGCTGATGGGCTGATCGCACTCGGCAACCGCGGAGTGTGATTCTTGAGAGCGCCCTTCCCGCCATCGCGGGCAAGGGCGCTTTTGCATGTCCGGTCGGTTATTTCCGATCGGCCACTACCCCGATCAACACCAGCACTACCACCAATACCGGTGCCAGGCTGTAGTTGTTGAACTGGCTCAGTGCGCGCACGACCCACGGCGTTGCATAAATCAGCGCAGCGCCACTGCCGACGGTGCAGAGCAGCGCCATGATCGGAATGCGCAGGGCGCCGGCAAAACCGCCGATGCGGCCTTCGATCCAGCCCTTGATGTCAGTTCCGAACAGAATCAGCAGACAGCCCACCAGTGCCAGGGCGATTTCCAACAAATTGCTGCGACTCCAGCGCGACACGGTGGCCAGCAAGTCGAGTACGAATTCCATTCAGTGTCCTTAGTGTTGAGCCTTACAGAAGAAAGTGCTGCAGCAGGTCGTTGAGGAATAACTGGCCGCGAGCGGTCGCCACCAGCCGTGACGGATCAGTTTCCAGCAAGCCGCGTTGTTCCGCCTCAAGACGGGCGCTGGCGAGCGAATCGACGCTTAGACCGGTGCGGCGCTGAAATAATGCAGCGTCCACGCCTTTTGTCAGGCGCAGGGCGTTCATCAGGAATTCAAACGGCATCTCATCCAGTGGCAGCAGCTTTTCGCCAGCCTGATAGGCCTTGGCCGGATTGAGGTAATCCTTGGGCAGCCGGGTTTTCCAGGTGCGAATGATGCGGCCGTTCGGGTGGCTGAGCTTGCCATGGGCGCCCGCTCCGATCCCGATGAAATCCCCGAAGCTCCAGTAATTCAGGTTATGCCGCGCTTCGCGTCCCGGCTGCGCGTAGGCCGAGACTTCGTATTGGCCGTAGCCGTTTTCCCGAAGCAGCGTCTGACCGGCTTCTTGAATGTCCCAGAGGATGTCATCTTCCGGCAGCGTGGGCGGCTGATTCCAGAACACGGTGTTCGGCTCAAGGGTCAGCTGATACCAGGACAGGTGCGTCGGGGCGAGGGCGATGGCCTGCCGCAGGTCGCCGAGGGCGTCTTCCTGGGACTGATCCGGCAGACCATGCATGAGGTCCAGATTGAAGTTATCGAAACCCGCCCGACGGGCCATGTCTGCCGCGCGCACGGCTTCATCGCCGTTATGGATACGCCCCAGCGCCTTGAGCTTGGCCTCCTGAAAACTCTGGATGCCGATCGACAGCCGATTGATGCCCAGGCCGCGATAAGCGCTGAATTTCACCTGCTCAAAGGTGCCAGGGTTGGCTTCCAGCGTGATCTCGATGTCGGGCGCGAAACGGATGCGTTGTTCCACGCCGCGCAGCAAACGGCCCAGCGCGTCGGCGCTGAACAGACTGGGCGTGCCGCCACCGAAGAAAATCGTGCTCAGCTCGCGGCCGTAAACGTGGGGCAGGTCCTGGTCGAGGTCGGCCAGCAACGCGTCGACGTATTCCTGCTCCGGCAACACCGGGCTCGCGGTGTGGGAGTTAAAATCGCAGTACGGGCATTTGCGCACGCACCACGGAATATGGATGTACAGCGACAGCGGCGGCAGCTCGGCAAGCGGCGCCCGCGGCTGCTCAGAGGAGAAACCGGTCGCGCCCAGAATCAGCGGCCGGGTGTTGGAATCCTGAGTCATTGCTGATCAGGGCTCAGCCCCAGACGCTGACGCAGGATGGCCATGGCGCGGGCGCGGTGGCTGATCTGGTTCTTGTCCGCCGGGGTGAGTTCGGCGCTTGAACAGTTGCGCTCCGGCACCCAGAACAGCGGGTCGTAACCGAAGCCGTGTTCGCCGCTGGCGGCGGTGAGGATGCGGCCGTGCCACAGACCTTCGCAGAGGATCGGCAGCGGGTCGTCGGCGTGGCGTACCAGTGCCAGAACGCAGACGAACTGGGCGCCGCGCTGTTCGGCGGGGACGTTGTTGAGGGCGTCCAGCAATTTGGCGTTGTTCGCCGCATCACCCTGGCCGTCGGCGTAACGCGCGGAGTAGATGCCCGGCGCACCGCCCAGGTAATCCACGGCCAACCCCGAGTCATCGGCCAGCGCCGGCAGGCCGGAAATTCGCGCCGCATTGCGCGCTTTGAGGATGGCATTCTCGACGAACGACAGCCCGGTTTCTTCGGGCTCCACGGTGCTGAACTCGCCGATCGAGCGCAGCTGTACGCTGGCGCCGAGCATGGCCTGAAGTTCTTTGAGTTTGCCGGCGTTGTGGCTGGCCAGTACAAGCTGGGTGAGATTCATGATGAGTCCGTATAAATCGGCTGCTTGAAAACTGCTGCGTTTAAATCCGCTGATTGGAGCTGAGCCCGTTGCGTCGCTGTCGCCCGCTTTCTTCACTTGGGTGCTAACGCTGGCTGGCAGGGCTTTACTGCCCTGCAGCACCGGTCACACGGCTATCTGATGGTCCTGCAAGCCCGGGCTGCTGACACGATAGATGCCGATTTCACCCAACAGATTAGGCCAAAGCTTGCTGGCCCAGCCGTGCCGGTGCTGTTGATCGACCGCGAGCCGATCAATGACCTTCGCTGAGCGACCGCGGCACAGCTCTTCGAAATCTTCGAAGGTGCAGAAGTGGATGTTCGGCGTGTTGTACCACGTGTACGGCAGGAACTCGGAAACCGGCATCCGCCCCTTGCTCGCCAGGTACCAGCGGCAGCGCCAGTGCCCGAAGTTGGGGAAGGTGATGATGCACTGACGGCCCACGCGCAGCATTTCATCGAGGATGCGGTCCGGGTAGTGCACGGCCTGAAGCGCCTGGGTCATCACCACGACATCGAAACTGTTGCTGGCGAAGTTGCCCAGCCCCTTGTCCAGATCCTGCTCGATGACGTTAACGCCCCGCGCTACGCAACGGGCGATGTTGTCGGCGTCATTTTCCAGGCCATAGCCCGTCACTTGCTTGTGCTGCTGCAGCCAGGACAGCAATTCGCCGTCGCCGCAGCCGAGGTCGAGCACACGGCTGCCAGCCGGTATCCAGTCTTGGATGATGTCCAGGTCGGCTCTCATGGTGTCCTCAGAGTGCAATTCGGTTCATGTAGCTGGAGAAGGCCTGCAAATAGCGCGGGATCGGGATCAGGAAGGCGTCGTGGCCCTGGGGCGCATCGATCTCCAGATAACAGACGTCCTTTTTCGCCGCCATCAGCGCATCAACCAGTTCCCGCGAGCGGGCCGGGGAGAAGCGCCAGTCGGTGGTAAACGACATCACACAGAACTTGGCGCTGGCATTGGCGAAGGTGGCGGCGAGGTTGTCGTTGAAGTTGGCGGCCGGATCGAAGTAGTCCAGCGCTTTGGTCATCAGCAGGTAGGTGTTGGCGTCGAAACGCCCGGAAAACTCCTCGCCCTGATAACGCAGATAGCTCTCGACCTGAAACTCGACGCTGTGGAAGTCGTAGTTGAGGTTTTCGTTCTTCAGGCCCCGGCCGAATTTCTCACCCATCGAGTCATCGGACAGATAAGTGATGTGCCCGACCATGCGCGCCAGCATCAGGCCGCGTTTGGGGATCACGCCATATTCCTGAAACGAGCCGCCGTGGAATTCCGGGTCCGTCAGGATCGCCTGCCGCGCGACTTCGTTGAACGCGATGTTCTGCGCCGACAACTTGGGCGCGGAGGCAATCGCCAGACAGTGCCGCACGCGCTCGGGGTAGGTGATCGTCCATTGCAGCGCCTGCATGCCGCCCAGGCTGCCGCCGACGATGGCGGCCCATTGATCGACGCCCAGCCGGTCGGCCAGACGCGCCTGGCTGTGCACCCAGTCTTCGACCGTCAACACCGGGAAGTCGGCGCCGAAGGGCCTGCCGGTTTCCGGGTTGAGGCTGCTGGGGCCGGTGGAGCCGTTGCAGCCGCCGAGGTTGTTCAGGCTGACGACGAAGAACTTGTCGGTGTCGATGGGCTTGCCGGGGCCGATGCAGCTGTCCCACCAGCCCGGCTTGCGGTCTTCGGCGCTGTGATAACCCGCCGCGTGGTGATGACCCGACAGCGCGTGGCAAATCAGCACCGCGTTGCTTTTGGCGGCGTTGAGCTGACCGTAGGTTTCGTAGATGAGGTCGTAGGCAGGCAACGAGCGTCCGCAGGCCAGGGCCAGCGGCTCATTGAAATGCGCCGTTTGCGGCGTGACTAGACCGACAGAATCTTTGGGAAAGACCGTGGACATCGACCTGCTCTCGCTGAAATGAGGCGTAAGTCTAAAGATCGCGCGGGGGTGCGGCAACAAAGTAAATGGCTGATTTCGCGGAGGGTGACGCTTTGGATTTTTGCCGGCGCGACATTCATCAGACTGGGAAAAAGGCGACGGTTGCTGGCGCCGTCGCCCCAAGATCTAAAGCTTCCCGGCTGAAGCCGGTCCCGCTGTCAGAGTTACCGCGTTCTCATTGGCTGCATGCGGCGGCAGTCAGATCAACCGCCAAAGCTCTTGCGGCATGCCGGCGTAGGCCGCCAGTTCAGGCATGACGTAGGACTGCAGCACCTGGATCGCCAGGAAGGCGAAGATCGGCGAGATGTCCATGCCGCCCAAGTTGGGGATGATGCGACGGAACGGCGCCAGGATCGGCTCGCTGATCTGGTAGGCCAGCTCGGCGGCCGGGTTGTGGCTGCCCGGAGCAATCCACGACACGATAACCATAATGATCATCGCGACCCAGAAGATCTTCAGCAGCAGCGACGTGATGCCGATGATCGACCACATCAACAGGTGCGGGATATCGCCGATGGTGCCGTAGGTCATCATCAGCACGAAGGCCATCAACAGCGCCTGAATGACGATCGCCAGCAGCAGCGAGGAAGTATCGAGCCCGAAGACGCTCGGCACGATGCGCCGGATAGGCTTGAGCAACGGCTGGGTCGCACGGACGGCGAACTGGCACAGCGGGTTGTAAAAGTTGGCTTTGACCAGCTGCAGCACGAAGCGCAGCAGAACGATGGTCAGGTACAGGCTGATGAGCGTCTGGATGACGAAAATAGTGGCGCCGGTGAGTGCATTCATGAGTGGTTCCTTATTTGCCCAGCTGTTCGGCGAGTTCGGCGGAGCGATGTGCAGCGGCGCCCAGCGCCTTCTCCACAATTGTTTCGAAGCCATCGGCCTGGAACGATTTGATGGCCGCTTCGGTGGTGCCCGCAGGCGAGGTCACACGGCGACGCAGTTCAGCGGCATCGACGTCGCTGCCGGTCGCCATCAGTGCAGCGCCCAGTGCGGTTTGCAGGGTGAGCTTGCTGGCAACGTCAGCCGGCAGGCCGAGTTTGACGCCTGCGGCCGTCATGGCTTCGATCAGCAGGAAGAAATACGCCGGGCCGCTGCCCGACACCGCCGTTACGGCGTCGATGTGGGCTTCTTCATCGACCCACAGTGCAATCCCGACCGCCGACAGCAGCATCTCGGCCTGCTCGCGCTGGGCCGGGGTAACATCCGCCGTCGCATACAAGCCGCTGACACCCTGGCGCAACAGCGCCGGGGTATTCGGCATGCAGCGCACGAGGGGCTGCTCGCCCAGCCACGCCCGCATGCTGGCGCAGGTAATCCCGGCGGCGATGGACACGATCAGTTGATGCGGTTTGAGCGCCGGCTTCAGCGCTTCGCACACGGCTTTCATCATTTGCGGCTTGACCGCCAACAGCACCACATCGGCGCCTTCAATGGCCTCGGCGTTGTCGGCGACCACCTTGATGCCGTGTTCTTTTGCCACGCGCTCGCGGGTCTCTGCGCCAGGGTCACTGGCGCGAATCAGCTCAGCGTCGACGCCCTGGGCGCGCATGCCGCCAATCAGGCTGGCGGCCATGTTGCCGGCGCCGATGAACGCGATACGGGTTTTGCTCATGAACGGTTTCCTGTGGGGCAAAGGTTAAGGCTGCCCATAATTGCGGGCGCCAAAGAGGGCTGTGCCAATCCGCACCCAGGTCGCGCCTTGTGCGATGGCGGCTTCGAGGTCGTGGCTCATGCCCATGGATAGCGTGTCCAGCGGCAGGCCCAGTTGCGCCTGCAGCGTGCTGACGGCGGCGAACGAAGCGTTCTGTTCGTCGCGGTCATCGGTGGGTTCGGGGATGGCCATCAGGCCGCGCAGTTTCAGATTCGGCAGCGCGCTGATGGCCTGGGCCAGTGCGGGCAGGTCTTCAGGGCTGCAGCCTGACTTGCTGGCCTCGCCGCTGACGTTGACCTGAATGCAGATGTTCAGCGGCGGCAGTGCTGGCGGACGCTGTTCGGACAGCCGTTGTGCGATTTTCAGACGGTCCACGGAATGCACCCAGGCAAAGTGCTCGGCGATAGCGCGAGTCTTGTTGGACTGGATGGGGCCGATGAAATGCCAGATCAAGGGCAGGTCGCTCAATTCGGCCTGTTTGCCGAGGGCTTCCTGAAGGTAGTTCTCGCCGAAATCGCGAAGACCGGCGTCGTAGGCCTCCCGCAGATCACTCGCCGGCTTGGTCTTGCTCACCGCCAACAGGCCGACAGACGCCGGGTCGCGCTGTACTGCTTGCGCCGCGCTACGAATTCGCTCGGCGAGCGTTGAAATGTTCTCTGCTATCGTGGACATTGATTTGCGCCAGCAGGGCTAAAGTCTGCGGCATTCTATGTGATGAGGAGCTGTATGGATATTACCGAGCTGCTGGCCTTCAGTGCCAAGCAAGGCGCGTCGGACTTGCATCTCTCTGCCGGCCTGCCGCCGATGATCCGCGTCGATGGCGATGTGCGGCGGATCAACCTGCCCGCACTGGACCAGAAAGAGGTTCACGGGCTGATCTACGACATCATGAACGACAAGCAGCGCAAGGACTTCGAGGAAGATCTGGAGACAGACTTCTCATTCGAAGTGCCGGGCGTGGCGCGCTTCCGGGTCAACGCGTTTAACCAGAATCGCGGCGCGGGCGCCGTGTTCCGGACCATTCCGTCGAAGGTCCTGAGCATGGAAGAGCTGGGCATGGGCGAAGTGTTTCGCAAGATTACCGACGTGCCGCGCGGCCTGGTTCTGGTCACCGGTCCGACCGGCTCGGGCAAGTCGACCACCCTGGCTGCCATGGTCGACTATCTGAACAGCAACAAGCATCACCACATCCTCACCATCGAAGACCCGATCGAGTTCGTACACGAGTCCAAGAAAAGCCTGATCAACCAGCGCGAAGTCCATCGCGACACCCACGGCTTCGCCGAAGCGCTGCGTTCGGCACTGCGGGAAGACCCTGACGTGATTCTGGTGGGTGAGCTGCGCGACCTCGAAACCATTCGTCTGGCGCTGACGGCGGCAGAAACCGGCCACTTGGTGTTCGGCACGCTGCATACCACCTCCGCAGCCAAGAGCATCGACCGTATCGTCGACGTGTTCCCGGCGCAGGAGAAGTCGATGATCCGCTCGATGCTCTCCGAGTCGCTCCACGCCATTGTTTCTCAGGCGCTGCTGAAGAAGGTCGGCGGAGGTAGGGTTGCGGCCCACGAGATCATGATCGGCACGTCGGCGATCCGTAACCTGATCCGCGAGGACAAGGTGGCGCAGATGTACTCGTCGATTCAGACCGGGGGATCGCTGGGGATGCAGACGCTGGATATGTGCCTGAAGGACCTGATCAGCAAGGGGCTGATCACGCGCGAGAGTGCGCGGGAGAAGGCGAAGACGCCTGATAATTTCTGATCAGGAATACAAACGACTGTGGGGAGCGAGTGAATTCGCTCCCCACAGTGTTTTTCAGACGGCGTGTGCGATCAGCGCTGGGCGATGCGCACGGTGCCTTTCTGACTTGGCGGCTGCTTTGGCAGCACACGCTTGGCGACGACGTAATGGCTGTCCCAATACGGCTTCTTCAGCGTGTCGATCGTCACGGATTTGCCACGGCGTGGCGCGTGAACGAATCGGTCGTTGCCGAGGTAAATCGCAACGTGGTTCACCGTGCGGCTCTTGATGTTGAAGAACAGCAAGTCGCCCGGCTTCAAATCCTTGCGGTCAACCTTCTGCCCGTGACCTTCGGCCATGGCGTTGGACGTGCGCGGCAAATCGACTTCGCTCACGTCGTTGAAGGCGTATTTCACCAGTCCGCTGCAGTCGAACCCTTTTGTTGGGCTGGTGCCGCCCCAACGATAAGGTGTACCGATGGCGTTAACGGCCCGGTTGACCACGGTGCTGCTCTGTTTGGTACCCATCTGCGCCGTGTTGGCCAGGGCGACAGTGTTCTGCGAAATCTTGCGAGTGCTGCGGGATGGTTTTCCCTTAACAGCTTTGGCTCGCTTGCCAGAGGTCTCGAGTGGAGTAGCCGTCTGTTCCAGTGCAGCCATTGCAGCTCGTTGAGCAGCGATGTTGCGTGAAACGGATTCCGGCGACTCGGACCTGGCGGTGAAACCGGTGAAGCTCGGTGGAAGCGTTTGCTCACGATTGGTGGCGTGGGCGGCCAGTGGCATAAATAGACAAATAGTCAGCCATGTCTTGAAAAATGGACGCATTAGGCAGGGCTCTTGTTGGTCAGCGCGCAACTTTATAACAGCTTTTTGCGAAATTCTGAGCCCCCTTGTCGAACAATTTACTGCCCTCAAAGTCAGTTTTGGCTGCAGAATCGTCATCTCAGTGTGCTGATCACCTTGCAGAACAAGGGTTTGCACGATTGAAAAGAGGTTCAAGCCATACGTCGGACGGCGTCACGAAAGTCACAAAACTTACGCATATTTTTTTCTATTGCAGCAAGCGAGGTCAACAATGAACACCTATCAACCCGACGTTCAACGTCCGGACACCCACAGCAAGGTCATGGGCTATCTGCTCTGGATTGTGGGATTTACCGGGGCGCATCGCTTTTATTACGGCAAGCCGGTGACCGGCACGATCTGGTTTTTCACGCTGGGCCTGTTTGGCATTGGCTGGCTGATCGACTTGTTCCTGATCCCTGCGATGGATCGGGAAGCGGACCTGCGATTCAACGCAGGCTCGACCGATTACAGCCTCGCCTGGATTCTGCTGACCTTTCTGGGCGTGTTCGGTGTGCACCGGATGTATCAGGGCAAATGGATCACCGGGATCATTTACCTGTTCACGGGAGGTCTGGCGCTGCTGGGCGTGCTGTACGACTTCTGGACGCTGAATGACCAGATCTCGGTGAAGAACGCCCGCCGGTAATAGAGGTTGCTTTGGGCTCGTCCGTGGAAGTGAGAGAGGTCATCCCACCATGAGGCGAGTCATCGGTGAAGGCAGCGCGCGACACAAAACCTGTGGGAGTGAGCTTGTTCACGAAGGAGCCGGCACATTCAGCCGTTTTCTCAGAGGCTGAAAGTAAGCCTTCGCGAGCAAGCTCGCTCCCACATAATCAACGTCTGCCTGAGGTTGGGCATCTCACCCGTTATAGCTAACCCGCCCATCCACAAACGTGTACTTCACGGCGCTTGGCAGGCAATGGCCGAGGAATGGGCAGTTCTCGCCTTTCGACAGCCATTTCTCGCCCGCCACCGTCGACGCAGCGGGGTCGAACAGCACCAGGTCCGCAGGCGAGCCGGCAATCAGTGTTCCGGCCGGCAGGCGCAGCGCAGCGGCGGGTCCGGAGCTGAGGCGTGCCAGCAGCGTCGGCAGGTCCAACAGGCCGTCTTCGACCAGCGTCATCGCCAGGGGCAGCAACAACTCCACGCTGCTGATGCCCGGCTCGGTTGCGCCAAACGGGGCCAGCTTCGCATCACGCTCATGGGGCTGGTGGTGACTGGAGATCGCCTGCACCACGCCCGACTTCACCGCCTCACGCAATGCGTCGCGATCCGCGCGGGTGCGCAGCGGCGGCTGCACATGATAAAGACTAGAGAAGCCTGTCAGCGCCTCGTCGGTCAGGATCAACTGATACAGCGCCACATCTGCCGTCACCGGCAGGCCTCGCGCCTGCGCCTGGGCAATCAAGGCCACGCCGCGCGCACTGGTCAGTTGCGTGAAATGGGCGCGCACACCGCTTTGCTCGACTAGCAGCAGGTCACGTGCCAGTGCCACCGTCTCAGCCGTTTCCGGAATGCCCGGCAAACCCAGAAACGCAGCCGTCGGGCCGTCGTGGGCCAGGCCGCCTTCAGCAAGGTCGTGGTCCTGGGAATTGAAAATCACGGTCAGATCGAACGTCGCCGCATATTCGAGCGCGCGGCACAGCGTGCGATTGCTGCGGAAATTCACCATCCCGTTGGTGAACGCCACGCAGCCGGCGTCGCGCAGGGCAATCAGCTCGGCCAGTTGCTCGCCTTCCAGACCCTTGCTCAAGGCGCCGATCGGAAACACCTTGCTGTGGCCGGCTTCGCGGGCGCGGTCCAGAATCAGCTCGGCAACGGCAGAGGTGTCGAGCACCGGTTTTGTACGTGGCGGACAGCACAGGCTGGTGACGCCGCCGGCCGCCGCTGCGCGGGTTTCGCTGGCGATATTGCCCTTGCGGCTGTAACCGGGCTCGCGTAACGACACGTTCAGGTCGACCAGCCCGGGGGCGGCGATCAGGCCGGCGGCGTCGATGGTTTCCATAGGGCTGAAGCCGGCAGGTGCCGCGCCGAGGGCAAGAACCTTCCCCGCTTCAAGATGGATGTCGGTGACTTGATCCAGACCGCTGACAGGGTCGATGACGCGAGCGCCGAGGATGCTGAACTTCACTGGGCGATCTCCTGCTCGAACTGACGTTGTGCGGTTTGGCCACTCATGGCCATGGACAGAACGGCCATGCGCACGGCAATGCCGTAGGTCACCTGATTGAGAATGACCGAGTGCGCACCGTCCGCTACGGCTGATTCAATTTCCACGCCGCGGTTGATCGGGCCCGGGTGCATCACGATGGCATCGGGCTTGGCGCCGGCCAGACGTGCCGTGGTCAGGCCGAACAACCGATAGAACTCACTCTCGCTCGGCAGCAGGCCACCCGACATGCGCTCGCGCTGCAGGCGCAACATGATCACGACGTCGACGTCCTTCAGGCCCTCGGTCAGATCGGTGTACACCTTCACGCCGTATTGCTCGACGCCCACTGGCAGCAGGGTTTTTGGCGCGACCACGCGGATGTCCGGGCAGCCCAGCGCTTTGAGCGCGATCATGTTCGAGCGCGCGACGCGGGAATGCAGGATATCGCCGACGATCGCCACCGAGAGGTTTTCGAAATTGCCCTTGTGGCGACGGATGGTCAGCATGTCCAGCATGCCCTGGGTCGGGTGCGCATGGCGGCCGTCGCCGCCGTTGATGATCGCGACCTGAGGGCTGACATGTTCGGCGATGAAGTGCGCCGCACCGGAGTCACCGTGGCGCACCACGAACATGTCGGCGGCCATGGCTTCAAGGTTGCGCAGCGTATCGAACAGCGTCTCGCCCTTGCTGGTCGAGGAGGTCGACACGTTCAACGTAATGACGTCCGCCGACAACCTCTGGGCCGCCAGTTCGAACGTGGTGCGGGTGCGTGTCGAGTTTTCGAAGAACACGTTGCACACGGTCTTGCCGCGCAGCAACGGGACCTTCTTCACCGCCCGGGCGCCGACTTCGAGGAAGGAGTCGGCGGTGTCGAGGATTTCGGTGAGCAGTTCGCGGGGCAAACCGTCGAGGGAAAGGAAATGCTGCAGCTGGCCCTGATGGTTCAGTTGCAGCGGGCGCTTGGCGTCGAGAGGCGTCATCGCAAAGGACTCTTAGAGGGCGGCGGAATCGGTGGAGAGGTCTTGCAGTTCGAGCGTCAGCGGCGTTGGCCCGGACAGCTTGACCCGTTCATTCGGCCCCAGTGACAGGGTCGCGCCCGTCACGTTCGGCCGGATCGGCAGGTCAGCAGCGTCCAGATCCAGCAGCGACACCAGGGTCACGCTGGCCGGGCGGCCGTAATCGAACAGTTCGTTGAGCGCCGCACGAATGGTGCGCCCGCTCATCAGCACGTCATCGATCAGCACCAGATGCTGGCCTTCGATCTCGAACGGCAGCTCCGACGGGCGCACTTGCGGGTGCAGGCCGTTCTGGCTGAAGTCGTCGCGGTAAAAAGAGACGTCCAGCGTGCCCAGCGGCGACTGGATGTTGAGGGCTTCAAGGAGCGCCTGCGCGACCCACACGCCACCGGTGCGAATGCCGATGAAGCGAGGCTCCTGGATGCCGCGTTTGTTCAGGTGCGCGTTGAGATCAATCGCCATCTGGCTGATCAGTTCGGCGGGATTTGGCAGACTCATGGTTGCTCCTTCAGGTGCCCCGGCGTGCGCTGCACGAACGTCCTGGGTAAATCGAATTCGGTTCAGCGTAGATGGATCAGGTTTCAAACAGCGCGGTGTTGGCTTCCAGCCAGCTTTGCAACAGCAGCGCTGCGGCGATGGCGTCCACGGGATTGTCCCGGTAGCTGCCATGCTGGCCGCGAGAGGCGCGTTCGCCCTTGGCTTCGAACGTGGTGAGGCGCTCGTCGTGGGTGTAGACCGGCAGGTTGAAGCGGCCATTGAGCTTGCGCGAAAACTTCTCGGCACGGGCGCTCATCTCGCTCGGTGTGCCGTCCATGTTCAGCGGCAGGCCGACGACGATGGCGTCCGGTTTCCATTCGGTGATCAGCGCCTGCACCTTGTCCCAGTCCGGCACGCCGTTCTGCGCTTTAAACGTGCAAAGCTCGCGGGCCTGCCCGGTGATCACCTGGCCGACTGCCACGCCGATCTGTTTGGTGCCGTAGTCGAATCCCAGTAACAGACGCAGTCCGGCCATCAGGCGTGACCCGCCTGACTGGTCAGCAGATTGAGGTTGACGCCCAGTTTGGCGGCAGCGGCGTCGAGGCGGTCTTCGCTTTCGACGTCGAAAAGGATCGCCGGGTCGAATGCGCAGTTGAGCCACGCATTGGCGGCGAACTCGGCGTCAAGCTGGCCGGCGTCCCAGCCGGCATAGCCGAGGGTGATCAGATTTTGATCAGGGCCGTAGCCGTCTGCGATGGAGAAGAGGACGTCCTGAGAGGTCGAGAGCGAAATGCCGCCCAGGTCCACGGTCGCCTGGAACACCTGGCCGGAAGGGTGCAGGACAAAGCCGCGATCGGTTTGCACCGGCCCGCCAAGGTGAATGGCGATGTCCTTGCACCGCGCAGGTGGCGGCAATTCGGGGCGCAGCTGTTCCAGAATGTCTGCCAGCGACAGGCTTTGCGGTCGGTTGATGATCAGACCCATGGCGCCATTGGCATTGTGCTCGACGATGTAGGTCAAGGTCTGAGCGAAGTTCTCATCGTGCATGTGGGGCATGGCGATCAGAAACTGGTGTTTGAGGTACGACGGAGAGACGTTTTTCATGAGCCCTAGTGTGGCGTCGTGGGGCTGTTGTGACAACTGGCAGAACCGACTCACGGGCGGATAAATCGCGACGCAGGTCAGGTTTCATATTGCGCGGCATTGGCTGATCAATTACTCGACAGCTTGTCTCCGCGCGCGAATTTCCAGGTGCGGATGATTTCAAGCCGGTCGATATCGGCCAGATCGCCACTGAATGGCGCAAACGGTGCTGCCAGCCGGACAATCTTCTGCGCCGCCTGATCCAGCAGAGGCTGGCCTGATGACTCCAGAATCAGCACTTCGTAGAGTGAACCGTCACGGTTGATCGAGACCATCATCCGCAGGCTGCCGTAGATCTGCTTGCGGCGCGCTTCGTCCGGGTAGTTCAGGTTGCCGATGCGCTCGATCTTCTTGCGCCAGTCTTCTTTGTACCAGGCGCCCTTGTCGCGCATCGTTGAGGCCGCGCTCAGGCGGTGGATCTTCGGACGCTTGGCGTACGCCTGCTGCTCATCCGCCAGCTCGGCTTCAAGGCTGGCGATTTCGCTGTTCAGCTGCGTGCTGTCGATGGTCGGCGCGACCTTCTTCTGTTCTTCCGGCTTGACCTCATCGCGCCTGGCGACGGTCTTCTGCGGAGACTGGGCTTTCGTGGCGACAGCGGTCTTCGGCGCGTCCTGCTTGATCACCGGTTTGGCGGCAGGCGGTGGCGTGACCTTGTTGATCTGGTTGTCTTGATACGGGGCGATTTCGGTGGTCTTGGGCACCGCTTTCTTGTCGAGGGTGCCGCTGCCCTGCTGGTTTTCCTGGGCGAGGAAGTCGGCGTCCTTGGGCTTGGTGTCGCTTCTGAAGGGGGCGAGGGTGATCTCCAGGGTCTGGCTGATCTTTTCCGGTTTGACGTAGGTGAAACCGACGCCAAGGATCACCGCCAGATGCACCAGTGCGGCGATCATCAGGGTAAACCCGAGGCGATCGGCAGGGCGCACGCCGGTGCGGGTCAGGGACAGGGGGAGATCATCGTCGACCGCAGCGTTCATCCACGCTCCGGCAGCACATGTGCCAGCATTACTACTCACCTAGCGCAAAAATTCAGGCCGCGCATGATAACGCAATGTCAGGACTGGCTTGGCGTTTGATGTCACCGGGCCGATTAGTGGGCGGTGCCTTTCCCGTTGGGAGCTTGCTCACAAAGACCTGCTTCAAGCCCCAGAGAAAGAGGATGAATGTCCTGGCCTCTTCGTGAGCAAGCTCACTCCCGCCGGTTCTGCGACTTTCCCGATACCTCGAACAGACGAATATCCTGTGGGGGCGAGCTTGCTCGCGAAGCGGCCTGAGCATCCGCTGAATCCTCGGCGGCTGGAACGCCGCCTTCGTGAGCGAGGTGGAGCCCACCCCGGTCACTCCCACAAGGAGCCGGGTTAAGCTCGGGCCTGCAGCTTCTTCTCGATCACATCCATCAACATGCCGCCAATGTCCGTCCCGAACGCGTTATCGATCTCGCGGATGCACGTCGGGCTGGTGACGTTGATTTCGGTCAGGTGCTCGCCAATTACGTCCAGGCCTACAAACAGCAAGCCTTTTTCCCGCAGCGTCGGGCCGATTTCGGCGGCGATCGCGCGATCGCGGTCCGTCAGGGGGCGGGCTTCGCCACGACCACCTGCTGCCAGATTGCCTCGGGTTTCGCCGGCGGCCGGGATGCGCGCCAGGCAATACGGCACGGGTTCGCCGTCGACCATCAGAATGCGCTTGTCGCCGTCCTTGATCGCCGGCAGATAGGCCTGCGCCATGATCTGCTCATGGCCGTGCTTGGTCAGGGTTTCCAGGATCACCGACAAGTTCGGATCACCGACGCGGTGGCGGAAGATCGACGCGCCGCCCATGCCGTCCAGCGGCTTGAGAATGACATCGCCGTGCTTGGCGGCGAATTCGCGAATGATGTCCGCGCGACGGCTGACCAGCGTAGGCGGGGTGCATTGCGGGAACAGCGTGGCGAACAGCTTCTCGTTGCAGTCACGCAGGCTTTGCGGCTTGTTGACCACCAGCACGCCGGCGCGCTCGGCTTGTTCGAGCAGGTAGGTGGAGTAGACGAATTCCATGTCGAACGGCGGATCCTTGCGCATCAGGATCACGTCGAGGTCGTCCAGCCCGCTGTCGACTTCGGCCTCCAGCTCGAACCAGTGGGCCGGGTCGGCGAAGACTTTCAGCGGCTTCATGCGGGCGCGGGCCTGGCCGGCGTCCTGATACAGGTCGTGCTGCTCCATATAGAACAACGACCAGCCGCGGGCTTGCGCTGCCAGGAGCATGGCCAGCGAGCTGTCCTTTTTATAGGAGATGCGCTCGATGGGGTCCATGACGATTCCCAGGCGAATGCTCATGGGTAATATCCTCTGATCGGTAATGGCCACGACAGGCCGAAAATAGGCGTCAGGGTGGCGCCGCGCCGGCTTTGGGTCAAGGGGCAAGGCTTTATGGATTGACCGTGGAGAGTGTGCTAAAAAGGCTCGGCATCCGGTGTCGCGCCAGCTGTCTTTGGCGCCTCCCGATGATCCCGACCCAAAACCAGATGCCCGGCAGAAGGCAACCCATCTGATTCGCCGCGGCGATGGTAGAGCAGATATGGAACAGCATTCAGCCCCATTGAAAGTGATGGTCATCGACGACTCCCGGACGATTCGTCGCACCGCCGAGACCCTGCTGAAAAACGTCGGCTGTGAAGTGATCACCGCCATCGACGGCTTCGACGCACTGGCCAAGATTGCCGACAATCATCCCAGAATCATCTTCGTCGACATCATGATGCCCAGGCTCGACGGGTATCAGACGTGCGCGTTGATCAAGAACAACCGGGCGTTCAAATCCACGCCGGTGATCATGCTGTCCTCAAGGGACGGGCTGTTCGACAAGGCCAAGGGTCGCATCGTCGGTTCCGATCAGTTTTTGACCAAACCTTTCAGCAAGGAAGAACTGCTCAGTGCGATCAAGGCCCACGTGCCCGGTTTCGTTGCAGTAGAACAACAACTATCTTGATGCCGACCCCCTCGTGCGGGACGGCTGTTTCTATGGGGAAGCACCATGGCTCGAATTCTCATCGTCGATGACTCGCCGACCGAAATGTACAAGCTGACCGGCATGCTGGAGAAGCACGGCCATCAGGTCCTCAAGGCCGAGAACGGTGCCGATGGCGTGGCCCTGGCCCGTCAGGAAAAGCCCGATGCCGTCCTGATGGACATCGTCATGCCGGGCCTGAACGGTTTCCAGGCGACCCGTCAGCTGACCAAAGACGCTGACACCAGCATGATCCCCGTGATCATGATCACCACCAAGGATCAGGAAACCGACAAGGTCTGGGGCAAACGCCAGGGCGCGCGGGATTACCTGACCAAGCCGGTGGACGAAGAAACCCTCATGAAAACCCTGAACGCGGTGCTCGCGGGCTGACCCCCGGCTGACGCTCATGGCTCAGTCACAAACCGCCTTCCAGCTGCTGCTCGATATCGACCAGCGCTGCCGCTCCCTCGCTGCCGGCCTGCCGCTGCAGGAAACCCGCCAGCAAGGCTGGAGCGGCATTGGCTTTCGCATGGGCGAGCGCCATTACGTGGCCCCCATGGGCGAGGTCGACGAAATCCTCCACGAGCCGCGCTGTGCGGTGTTGCCGGGTGCCAAGGCGTGGGTCTGCGGGATCGCCAATCTGCGCGGCCGCCTATTGCC
The DNA here is from genome assembly GCF_029960075.1 of Pseudomonas sp. PS02290. Taxonomy (NCBI): domain Bacteria; kingdom Pseudomonadati; phylum Pseudomonadota; class Gammaproteobacteria; order Pseudomonadales; family Pseudomonadaceae; genus Pseudomonas; species Pseudomonas sp. PS02290. The sequence goes on along the minus strand of NZ_JASCOY010000014.1, from coordinate 46,908 downwards.
GATCATGGATCTGTGCGCCTTCTTCGGCCACGAACTCTCACCCCTGCGCAAACACCGCCGCGTGCTGGTCATCGACTTCGAGGGTGTGTTCGTCGGTCTGCTCATTGACGAGGTGTTGGGCATGCAGCATTTCAGCGAGCGCAGCCTGATGCCTGAACTGGCGCACGACGGCGAACCCCGCGTCGCGCCCTACATACAAGGACGGTTCGTCCGTGAGCAGGCCTGGCAGGTGTTCAGCCCGCGCGCTCTGGTGCAGTCGGCTGAGTTTATGGACGTGGCGCTCTGATGCGCCGGGCTGAACAGTGCAGGTCCAGAAGGCTGATGCCCTCCCTCAATCGAACATCAGGCGGAGCCCTGAGCAATGAGTAATACCGGCAAGTCACTGGAAGGCGCGCGCAGCCGATCGCAGATCGTTGTGCTGTTCATCTGCCTCATCGTTTTCATCATGCTGCTGTTCGTCAACTTCGCGTACCTCAGCACGCAGTCCAACTACGACAAACAATATATCGGCCACGCCGGCGAGCTGCGCGTGCTGTCCCAGCGCATCGCCAAGAACGCCACGGAAGCGGCGGCGGGCAAGGCGGCGGCATTCAAGTTGCTGGCCGATGCGCGCAACGACTTCGACACGCGCTGGCAGTATCTGAAGAAAGGCGACAAGAACACCGGCCTGCCTGCTGCGCCAGCTGCGGTGAGCGATGAGCTGAAAGCGGTGCAGACCGACTGGGAAAACCTGCGCAAAAGCACCGACGTGATTCTTGCCCGTGAGCAGACCGTGCTCTCGCTGCATCAGGTGGCGGCAACCCTTGCCGAGACCATTCCGCAATTACAGATCGAATCGGAAAAGGTCGTCGACATCCTTCTTCAAACCCGTGCGCCCGCCAGCCAGGTGGCCCTCGCCCAGCGCCAGTCCCTGCTGGCCGAGCGGATACTGGGCGCGGTCAACACCGTGTTGTCCGGTGACGAAACGGCGGTTCAGGCAGCCGATGCGTTTGGTCGCGATGCCAGCCAGTTCGGGCGCGTGCTCAACGGCATGCTCGAAGGCAACGCCACCCTGAAAATCGCCCAGGTCGAAGACCGCGATGCGCGAGCGCGGCTGGCCGAGATTGCCGAACTGTTCCAGTTCGTCTCCGGGTCGGTCGACGAAATCCTCGAAACCTCGCCGGAGCTGCTGGAAGTCCGTGAAGCGTCGGGCAGCATTTTCAACCTCTCGCAGACGCTCCTCGACGAAGCCTCGGTGCTGGCCAACAGTTTCGAGCACATGGCCGGTGGTCGCGCAGCCTACAGCTATGGCGGCTACATTCTGGGCCTGTTGGCGCTGGCGTCGATCATCCTGATTGGCTTGGTGATGGTGCGCGAAACCAACCGGCAACTGCGCGAAACCGCCGAGAAGAACGAGCGCAACCAGAACGCGATCATGCGCCTGCTCGACGAAATCGAAGACCTTGCAGACGGCGACCTGACCGTGGCCGCCTCGGTCACCGAGGATTTCACCGGCGCCATTGCCGATTCGATCAACTACTCCATCGATCAACTGCGCGAATTGGTGTCGACCATCAACCTCACCGCCGAGCAAGTGTTCGGCGCCGTGAAGGACACGCAGACCACTGCCACCCAACTGGCCGCGGCGTCCGAGCATCAAGCTCTACAGATTGCGGCGGCGTCCAATGCCATCAACGACATGGCGACGTCCATTGATCAGGTCTCGGCCAATGCGTCCGTGTCCGTCACGGTGGCCGAGCGGTCCGTGACCATTGCCAACAAGGGCAACGAAGTGGTGCACAACACCATCACCGGCATGGACAACATCCGCGAGCAGATTCAGGACACGTCCAAGCGCATCAAGCGTCTGGGCGAGTCGTCCCAGGAGATTGGCGACATCGTCAGCCTGATCGATGACATTGCCGACCAGACTAATATTCTTGCGCTCAATGCCGCGATCCAGGCGTCGATGGCTGGCGATGCCGGGCGCGGCTTTGCGGTGGTGGCCGATGAAGTGCAGCGGCTGGCCGAGCGCTCGTCGTCGGCGACCAAGCAGATCGAAACCCTGGTGCGCGCGATTCAGAACGACACCAACGAAGCAGTGATCTCCATGGAGCAAACCACGGCGGAAGTGGTGCGCGGTGCGCGGCTGGCGCAGGATGCCGGTGTCGCGCTCGAAGAAATCGAAGGCGTGTCGAAGATCCTCGCCGGGCTGGTCGAAAGCATCACCAACGCGGCGCAGCAGCAGGCTGCATTGGGTCAGCAGATATCCTCGACCATGCTGGTGATCCAGCAGACCACCACACAGACCACCTCAGGCACGGCGGCGACCGCCCGGAGCATGGGCAATCTGGCGAAGATGGCCAGCGAGATGCGCCGCTCGGTGTCCGGCTTCAAGTTGCCGGCCTCGCGGCATTGATGGCCTGCTTGATAGCCCCGTTAATAATCCAGTCAATGCACATGAAGCAGCGTCAAGGCACAGGCAACCGGAGTCACCATGGCTGACCGTCACGATTACGTGGCCCTGGAGTGGGTCAAAGGCGAAATAGCCGAAACCCTCACACACGCCCGACAGGCGCTGGACACGTTCGTCGCCCAACCGCACGACGCCGCGGCAATGGACGAGTGCCTGGAGCTCATCCATCAGGTTCACGGCAGCCTGCAGATGATCGAGTTCTACGGCGCCGCGCTGTTCGCCGAGGAAATCGAACAGCTGGCGCTGGCGCTGAAAGAGGGCCACGTCGCCCAGGAAAGCGAAGCGATCCAGCTGCTGAATCTGGCGATGACGCAATTGCCGGTTTACCTGGAGCGTGTGCACTCCGCCCGCCGTGACCTGCCGCTGGTGGTGCTGCCGCTGCTCAACGATTTACGCAGCGCCCGGGGCGAAAGCCTGCTGTCGGAAACCAGCCTGTTCTCGCCGCAATTGCTGTCTATCCCCGCGCTTGATGCTCAGGCATTGGCCGAACGCGACAATCCCGAATTGCCCGCGAAATTGCGCAAGCTGCGGCAGACGCTGCAAACCGCGCTGGTCGGGCTGCTTCGCGATCAGGACGTGCAGACTCAACTCGGTTACATGGGCAAGGTGTTCGCGCGGCTTGAGATGTTGTGCGAGGACGCGCCCCTCGAACCGCTGTGGCGTATCGCGTCCGCGCTGGTCGAAACCATGCTCAGCGGCAATTTCACCAACAGCCCGGCGCTGCGCAGCCTGTTCAAGGATGCCGACAAAGAACTCAAACGTCTGCTGGATCAAGGCATTGAAGGCATCAATCAGCCTGCGCCCGACGAACTCCTGAAAAGCCTGTTGTTTTACATCGCCAAGTCCGACAGCGAGGCGCAGAAGATGACGGACTTGAAGGATCAGTACGCACTCGCCGATGCGCTGCCCCACAGCGCCTTGGTCGCTGAAGAACGTGCGCGCATGGCCGGGCCGGATCGCGACGCCATGCGCTCGGTGATCATTGCCCTGTGCGACGAGCTGGTGCGGACCAAGGAACGGCTCGACGTTTTTGTGCGCGGGGACCGTCAGCACGTCAGCGAGCTGAACGCCTTGCTGCCCCCGTTGCGGCAGATCGCCGATACCCTGGCGGTGCTGGGTTTTGGCCAGCCGCGTAAAGTCATCATCGATCAGATGACCGTGGTGCAGGGCATGGCCCAGGGGCAACGCGCACCCGACGATGCCACCTTGATGGACGTCGCCGGTGCGCTGTTGTACGTCGAATCCACCCTCGCGGGCATGGCCGGAACGGTTAACCAGAGCAGCCCTGAAGAAAGCCGTCTGCCGACGACTGATCTCAGTCAGATTCACCAACTGGTCATCAAGGAAGCGCGCATCGTTCTGCAGCAGGCCAAGGACGTGATCGACGAGTACGTCGACGGTGAAATGGACCGGGCACGTCTTCTGCCGCTGTCCGAGCAACTGGTTCAGGTGCGTGGCGCGCTGGCGATGATCCCGCTGGCGCGGGCATCCGGCTTGCTGGCGGCCTGTAACGATTACATCACCGAACACTTGCTGGTTGACACCGAAAGCCCGGCGGCCTCGCAGCTCGATCACCTGGCGGACGTGATCATCGGCGTCGAGTATTACCTCGAACGCATGGCCGAAGACCCGGAAGCGCCGGGCGAACATGTACTGGATCTGGCCCAGGAAAGTCTCGCCCGGCTCGGCTACTCGCCGGTCCCCGATGCGCTGGACGTGCCGGTGCTCGAAGAAGTCATCAGCGAAGAAGAGCTGCAGGATTTGCACGAGCGGCAGGCCTTGGTCAGCCCGAGTCGGACCCTCGCCGAAGTGCTGGCCAGCCCGCTGTCGGCGGTCAACCCGCCGGCGCGGAACATGCCGGCCAGTCTGTTGCCGCCGCCGAAGGGTGAGCAGGCGATCGATGACGAGCTGCGCGAAGTCTTCCTCGAAGAAACCGACGAGATGCTCGAAGCACTGCGCGAGTACGTGCCGCGCTGGATTGCCGATCCCGGCAACCTTTCGGCGCTGGGCGAGATTCGTCGTGCGTTTCACACGCTCAAGGGCAGCGGCCGGATGGTGCGCGCGCTGATTCTGGGCGAACTGGCGTGGTCGGTAGAAAACCTCCTGAACCGCGTACTGGAGCACAGCGTCGAGCCGGACGCGCGGGTGCAGCAGTTGCTCACGGACGTTCAAGCCTTGCTGCCGGACGTGATTCGCGATTTCGCCGAGGACGTTCAGCGTCAGCGTGACGATGTCGACCAACTGGCCGCCCAGGCCCATGCGCTAGCCCAGGGCGAAGCGGGTGACATCGAGCCTGCGCAACGGCTGGAGGACGAAGAGGGGTTTGACCCGCAGTTGCTGGAAATTTTCCGTCAGGAAGCCCACACCCACCTGAACACGATAAGCCGCTACCTCGATGCTGCTCAGGATACTGACGCACCTGTATTCAGCAACGATTTGCTGCGCGCGTTGCACACCCTCAAGGGCAGCGCGTACATGGCGGGCGTCCTGCCGATCGCCGAGCTGGCGAGCCCGCTGGATCAACTGGTCCGCGAGTTCAAGACCAACCTGATCGAGGTCGGCCAGGCCGAGATCGACCTGCTGCGTGCGGCCGGGCCTTTGTTTCATTTAGGTCTCGCCCAGCTGAATGTCGACCCGCTGATGCCCATCGAAGGCGCAGCCCCCCTGATTCAACAGGCCCAGGAGCTGCTCGACGCACGGCTGGCCGATGCCTTGAGCGACGACAGCAATGGCCTGCGCACGCGGCGTAATCCGCAGTTGATCGCGAGCTTTCTGGCCGAAGGCATGGACATCCTGCTGGACGCCGACAACTTGCTCAAAGACTGGCGCCAGCACCCCGGCCACCGCCAGGAATTGAACGCGTTGCTCGACGAACTGACCATGCTCGGCCACGGCGCGCACGTCGCCGACCTGCCCCAGGTCGATGAGCTCTGCGAAGCGCTGCTCGACCTGTATGGCGCCGTAGAGGAGAGCAGCCTTGCCGTCAGCGAGCGTTTTTTCGACGAAGCCGAAAAAGCCCACGAAGCACTGATCAACATGCTTGATCAGGTCGCCGCCGGACAGGAAGTCCAGCCGTGCCCTGAGCGCGTGAGCGCCTTGCGCGGTCTGCTCGCCGAGGCGCTGGACCCCGGCGCGATGGGGGTGATCAAAAGTAATGGCGCCGGAGCAACAAGCATCACGGAGATGGAAGAGGTCAGCGAACGCCTCGCTCAACCCGCCCGGCCTTCGCGCGATGATTTCGATCAGGAAATCGTCGAGATCTTCCTCGAAGAGGCGGTGGATATTCTCGACATCGCCGGTCCTGCGCTGCAACGCTGGCTCGACGACCCGGAAAACCCGCTGCCGCTGTCATCGTTGCAACGTGACCTGCACACCCTCAAAGGGGGCGCGCGCATGGCCGAAATCGGGCCGGTGGGCGACCTCGGCCATGAGCTGGAATCGCTCTACGAAGGCCTGATTGATCGACGTTGCGGTTACTCGCCACAACTGGCGGAGCTGTTGGTGCACAGCCACGATCACCTGTCGCTGATGCTTGAACAGCTGCAGCACCGTTCGGCATTGACCAGTCCCGCGCCGCTGATCGAGAAGATTCGCGAGTTTCGCCAGCGCAATTGCTACCTCCTGCCCAATGACGGCCAGACGCGCAATGTCAGCTCGATGATTCACTCGCTGGACGAACGCGATCCGGAACTGCTGGAAATCTTCCTCGAAGAAGCCGACGACATCATCGAGAGCAGCAGCGCGGCGTTGGTGCGCTGGCAGACCGATCCGCAGAACATGCTGGAAGTGGAAAACCTGCTGCGCGATCTGCATACGCTCAAGGGCGGCGCGCGCATGGTGGAGATTGCGCCGATCGGCGACCTGGCCCATGAGCTGGAGTCGCTGTACGAAGGACTGTCGACCGGCGCGCTGAAAAACAGCGCGCTGCTCAACGGCCTGATGCAAAGCGGCCACGACATGCTCGCCGACATGGTCGATGCCGTTCGCGGTTACGAGCCATTGCCCAACCCGGCGCTGCTGATCGAGAGCATCGGTCATTACACGTCATCCGGGGCCGCCCGCGAACCTGTCGAAAAACCTCAGGAGGCGCCGGCTGTGCTGCCCGCGCCGGTTGTTGATACGGCGGCGCAGGCCGAGGCCGACGGCGAGCGCACCGGCCCGGAGATGATCAAGGTACCGGCCGAGCAACTGGAAGACCTGGCGAATCTGGCGGGGGAAACCTCGATATTCCGGGGCCGTGTCGAGCAGCAGGTCAGCGACGCGCAGGTCACACTGGTCGAGATGGAAACCACCATCGAGCGGATGCGCGATCAACTGCGCCGACTCGACATCGAAACCCAGGGCCGTATTCTCAGCCGCGATCACCCCGTTGATCGGCGCGGTTACGAAGCATTCGACCCGCTGGAAATGGACCGGCATTCGCAGCTGCAGCAGTTGTCCCGCGCGCTGTTCGAGTCCGCATCCGACCTGATGGACCTCAAGGAAACCCTCGACACCCGCGCCCATGAGGCCGAAACCCTCTTGCAGCAACAGGCGCGAGTGAACACCCAGCTTCAGGAAAGCCTGATGCGCACGCGCATGGTGCCGTTCGAGCGCATGGTGCCGCGCCTGCGTCGGATCGTCCGTCAGGTGTCGGGCGAGCTGAACAAGAAGGTCAAGTTCGACGTCATCAACGCCGAGGGCGAGATGGACCGCAACGTGCTCGAACGCATGGTCGCGCCGCTGGAGCACATGCTGCGCAACGCCGTCGACCATGGTCTGGAGAGCGTCGAGGAACGCCTGGCCGCCGGTAAATCCGAGTGGGGGCATATCACGCTGAGCCTGGCCCACGAAGGCGGCGACATCGTTATCGAGATGCGCGACGACGGCGCCGGTGTCGACTTCGAGGCTGTGCGGCGCAAGGCGATCAAGCGCGGCATCATCAGCCCCGACGCCGAGCTGAGCGAGCACGACATCCTGCAGTTCATCCTGCGCCCGGGCTTTTCCACCGCCGAGACCATCACCCAGATTTCCGGGCGCGGCGTCGGCATGGACGTGGTGCATGCCGAGGTCAAGGATCTCGGCGGTTCGATGGTCATTGATTCCAAGGCAGGAGAGGGCGCGCGTTTCCGTGTCCGCTTGCCGTTCTCGGTGTCGGTCAACCGTGCGCTGATGGTGCAGTGCGGCGAAGAACAGTACGCCGTGCCGCTGAACAGCATTGAGGGTATTGTGCGCGTGATGCCGAGCGAGCTGGAGACCTGTTATCAGTCCGTGCCGCCGCGCTATGAGTACAACGGGCGAACCTACGAGCTGCGTTATCTGGGCGAGCTGCTCAATAACGGTCATCCGCCGAAACTGGGCGGCCAGACACAGACCCAACCGCTGCCGGTGCTTCTCGTGCACGTACACGATCAATGGATTGCGGTGCAGGTGGATACGTTGGCCGGCTCGCGGGAGATCGTGGTGAAAAACCTGGGTCCGCAGTTTTCGTCGATACCCGGCATTGCCGGCGCGACTATTCTGGGCGACGGCCGCGTGGTGCTGATTCTCGACCTGTTTGCGCACATCCGGCGCTTTCACGCCAAGCTGCTGGCATTGCAGGTCGCCGGGCATGCGCCGGTGCGCTATGTCGAACCCGAACAGGCGCGGCCGTTGCTGGTGATGGTGGTGGATGACTCGGTGACGGTGCGCAAAGTCACCGGCCGCCTGCTGGAACGCAACGGCATGAACGTGCTGACGGCCAAGGATGGGGTCGATGCCATGGCGTTGCTGCAGGAGCACACCCCGGACATCATGCTGCTGGACATCGAAATGCCGCGCATGGACGGCTTTGAGGTGGTCAGCAAGGTTCGCGGAGACGACGCCCTGAAGCACCTGCCGATCATCATGATCACGTCGCGATCAGGGCAGAAGCACCGCGACCACGCCATGGCGCTGGGGGTGAACGAATACATGAGCAAGCCGTATCAGGAAGCCGCTCTGTTGCAAAGCATTGCTCACTGGAGCCACGCCCATGTCTGACACCACGACGCAAACGGCGCGGCTGACCAGCCTGACCGGATTGCTCATCCCCCTGAGTGATCGGCACCTGCTGTTGCCCAACGTGGCGGTCGCCGAGCTGATCGACTATCAAGACAGCGTCGCCGACCCCGCCGCGCCACAGTGGTATTTGGGACCGATCAACTGGCGTAACCGCAGTTTGCCGCTGCTCAGTTTCGAAGCCGCCTGCGGCAGCCGCGCCCGGGTCGGAGGCCGCGCCCGCATCGTCGTGCTCAACGCACTCGGCGGTCGCCCTGACCTCAAATTCATCGCGCTGCTGACCCAAGGCATTCCGCGCTCCTGCAAACTCGACAGCCAACTCAGCTACGTCGACGTGCCGCTGGCCGAGCTGGAACTGGCCGCGGTGCAAGTGGGCGAGACAGTCGCGAAGATCCCTGACCTCGTGGCGCTGGAGGAGTGGCTGGTGGAGGCGGGGTTGGTTCAGATGACGCCGAATTTGTAAGAGACTTCCCGGCTCTCAAACCCCGCAGACTGCATGCCGGACACAGCCCCCTGTAGGAGTGAGCTTGCTCGCGAAGGCTGCATTTCAGCCGCTGCAGATTTAGCGGCTGTCCCGGCCTATTCGCGAGCAAGCTCGCTCCCACGAATGCATGTCAGCCGCCGCAGATTGCATGCCGGACACAGCTCCCTGTAGGAGTGAGCTTGCTCACGAAGGCTGCAGTTCAGCTGCTGAAGATTTAGCGGCCTTCCCGGCCTATTCGCGAGCAAGCTCGCTCCCACGAATGCATGTCAGCCGCCGCAGGTAGCATGCCCAACACAGCCCCCCCTGTAGGAGTGAGCTTGCTCGCGAAAGCTGTATTTCAGCCGCTGAAGATTTCATGCCGGACACAGCCCTTGTGGGAGTGAGCTTGCTCACGAAGGCTGCATTTCAAACGCTGAAGATTTAGCGGCTGTCCCGGCCTATTCGCGAGCAAGCTCGCTCCCACGCCTGCATGTCAGCCGCCGCAGATTGCATGCCGGACACAGCCCTTGTGGGAGTGAGCTTGCTCACGAAAGCTGCATTTCAAACGCTGAAGATTTGGTGGATGTACCGGCCCCTTCGCGAGCAAGCTCGCTCCCACGCCTGCATGTCAGCCGCCGCAGATTGCATGCCGGACACAGCCCTTGTGGGAGTGAGCTTGCTCACGAAAGCTGCATTTCAAACGCTGAAGATTTAGCGGCTGTCCCGGCTCTTTCGCGAGCAAGCTCGCTCCCACCATTTGATCTCCAGCATGCTCAACTTGTGTCTGTCTGGAGCATCCAGGAACTGCCAGCGGAAGCCGGCTCATATCAGGCTGAAGTATTTCGCTTTTACAGATTCGATATCGGTAAGGTTTGCTGCGTTGGCATCTGCTATGCCGTCCGAAATAGCCTGCATCTGGCGCATCTCGGCTTCCAGGTAGCGGCTCAGTGCTTGCTGAAGGTGATATTGCCGATCACGCCCAATCCCTCCTAGACGATGAGCCGAATAAACCGCATATTCGGCTCATACCTTGAGCCGAATATGACGGGGTCTGGCAGAGTTGATGCTGGATGCCACCCAACAACATGACGCGCCGCTGACGTCCGAACGGCTGATGCATTGGCATCGCTTGTTGTTTCCCGAGACGATCGCGCCGACGGCAAACCCCATCCAGGTTGGCGTGCTTAGGGGCCCCGAACCCATGCAGGTCTTGTCCGGTCGCATTGACCGACCCGTGGTGCATTTCGAAGCACCTCCGCGCGAAGGCCTGGAGCAAAAGCTCGATGACTTTTTCTACTGGTTCAACAGTAGCCGCGCCGACCCTACCCTCGACCCGCTGATCCGCGCGGGCGTCGCACATTTCTGGTTCGTGACGCTGCACCCGTTCGACGATGGCAACGGACGTTTGACCCGCGCAATCACTGATCTGGCCATGGCCCAGGGCGAACACCAGGCCATACGCTTTTACGCCATGTCCGTCAGCATCCTCGCCCGCCGTCAGGACTACTACCGGGTCCTGGAGGCGACCCAGCGCGGTTGGCTGAATATCACTGAGTGGCTCGTTTGGTTTTTGCAGACGCTGCTCCATACGTTTGAGCAGGCCATCCAGCGCATCGACCGGGTTTTGGCGAAGGCGAGATTCTGGCAAGCCCATCGGGATGACGGGCTATCCACCGAGCAAATCAAAGTGCTCAACCGTTTGCTGAATGGCGACCTGTTGTCGGAGAGGCCGGACGCGGGTTTCACCGACGGCATCAGCGCCGCTCAATACCAGGCGGTCGCCAAGGTCAGTAAAGCCACCGCCACTCGGCATCTCGCAGATCTGTTGGGAAAAGACTGCCTGCGTAGACTTCCGGGCGGCGGGCGCAGCACCCGCTATCAGATCAACTGGCCCGACTGATCATTACTCTCACGGTAATGATTAGCGCATTTGCTTGATTGATGCCGAGCCGCCGCCCCTCCTAATCTGCCCCACGACAGCGAACTCGTGGAGTCAGCATGACCACAACAACGAAACTTGACCCGCGCTGGTCGCGTCGTCGCACTGAAAAACTGCGACGGCTCGACCTGGTGCGTTCCTTCGCCGATGGCGTTGTACTGCCCACCGACAAGATTGTCGCGGCGCTTGAGGCGCTGATTGCGCCGGGCGATCGCGTGGTACTTGAAGGCAACAACCAAAAGCAGGCGGATTTTCTTTCGCGCTCACTGGTGAAGGCCGATCCCGGCAAGCTCCACGACCTGCACATAATTATGCCCAGCGTGGGTCGGGCCGAGCATCTGGACCTGTTCGAACGCGGCATCGCCCGCAAGCTGGATTTCTCTTTCGCCGGTACCCAAAGCCTGCGCATCAGCCAGTTGCTGGAAGACGGGCTGCTGGAAATCGGCGCGATTCATACCTACATCGAGCTGTATTCCCGCCTGCTGGTCGACCTGATTCCCAACGTCGTGCTCTCGGCCGGTTTCATGGCTGACCGCGCCGGCAACATCTACACCGGCGCCAGCACCGAAGACACCCCCGCCCTGATAGAACCGGCCGCCTTCAGCGACGGCATCGTCATCGTGCAGGTCAACCAGTTGGTGGATGACGTCAGCGACCTGCCGCGCGTGGACATCCCGGCGTCATGGGTCGATTTCGTGGTCGTCGCCGACAAGCCGTTCTACATCGAGCCGCTGTTCACCCGCGACCCGCGCCACATCAAGCCGGTGCACGTGCTGATGGCGATGATGGCGATTCGCGGGATCTACGAAAAACACAACGTCCAGTCCCTCAACCATGGCATCGGCTTCAACACCGCGGCGATCGAACTGATCCTGCCGACCTACGGTGAATCTCTGGGCCTGAAGGGCAAGATCTGCCGCAACTGGACGCTCAACCCGCATCCGACGCTGATCCCCGCCATCGAAAGCGGCTGGGTCGAAAGCGTGCATTGCTTCGGCACCGAGCTGGGCATGGAAAACTACATCGCGGCACGGCCCGACGTGTTCTTTACCGGCCACGATGGCTCGATGCGTTCCAACCGGATGATGTGCCAGCTGGCCGGGCAATACGCGGTTGACCTGTTCATCGGCGCCACGCTGCAAGTCGACGGCGACGGCCATTCCTCCACCGTCACCCGTGGGCGCCTCGCCGGCTTTGGCGGCGCGCCAAACATGGGCCACGACCCGCGCGGCCGACGTCACGCCACGCCTGCCTGGCTGGACATGCGCCAGCAGAGCGGGGACGGGCCGGACGCCTATCTTGAGCGCGGCAAGAAGCTTGTCGTGCAAATGGTCGAGACCTTCCAGGAGGGCGGCAAACCCACGTTCGTCGAGACACTGGATGCCGTCGAAGTCGCGAAAAAAAGTGGCATGCCCCTGGCGCCAATCATGATCTACGGCGACGACGTCACTCACCTGCTGACCGAAGAAGGCATCGCCTATCTGTACAAGGCGCGCAGCCTGGAGGAGCGTCAGGCCATGATCGCCGCCGTCGCTGGCGTGACCTCCATCGGCCTGCGCCACAACCCCAAAGACACCGCCCGGATGCGCCGCGAAGGGCTGATTGCGCTCCCCGAAGACCTGGGCATTCGCCGCACCGACGCCAGCCGCGAACTGCTTGCCGCCAAGAGCATCGCCGAACTGGTGGAATGGTCCGGCGGTTTGTACAACCCGCCTGCGAAATTCAGGAGCTGGTGATGCGCGCATTCAACGTAGCTTTCGATGCCTTCGATGCAACGACGAACCCTGCATCACTGGCAGAGCGCCTGGCCGATCTGGCGGTGGATGCACTGATCGACGAAGCCGACCTGTCGCCAAAACCGGCGCTGGTTGACCGTCGCAGTAGTGGCGCCCACACGGATTTGCACTTGGGCCTGATGCACGCATCAGCGCTGTCGCTGTGGCCCGCGTTCAAGCAAATGGCCGACGCCGCCATTGCCATCGGCGAGATCAATCCGCTGTTGCGGGAAACCATCGGACGCCTCGGTCGCGAAGGCGAAGCGGCGATGATGCGCACGACTAACGGGGTGAATACCCATCGCGGCGCGATCTGGGCACTGGGTTTGCTGGTCACCGCTGCAGCGCTGAATCCCGATCACATTTCCCCGGAGGGGCTGTGCCAACGCGCCGGCCAGCTGGCATTGATCGAGGATCGTCACCAGACCGCCAACCAGAGCCACAGCCAGAGCCATGGCCAAACCGTTGCGCAGAAATACGGCGCAATGGGCGCCCGGGAGCAAGCGCAAGCGGGTTTCCCTGCCGTCATCCAAACCGGCTTGCCGCAACTCCTCCGCAGCCGCGCCGCCGGACATGGCGAGCAGAACGCGCGACTCGATGCGCTGCTGGCGATCATGACCACGCTGTCCGATACCTGCGTGCTGTATCGCGCGGGTGAAGCAGGCCTGCACGCCATGCAACACGGTGCGCAGCGGGTGCTGGACGCCGGCGGCAGCGCGACCCTCAGCGGCCGTCGCGCGCTGAATCAGCTGGATCAACAACTGCTGGGCCTGAACGCCTCCCCCGGCGGCGCCGCCGATTTGCTCGCCGCTTGCCTGTTTATTGATCGTCTGGAGCCTGCGCTCGGCGATGAAACGAGGAACGTCTGATCATGGAAACCCTGTCTTTTGAATTCCCAGCCGGGCAGCCGCCAAGGGGGCGCGCGCTGGTGGGTTGTGTCGGTTCGGGTGATCTGGAAGTGCTGCTTGAACCGGGCCAGCCGGGCAAGCTGACCATTCAGGTGCTGACGTCGGTCAACGGCAGTTCGGCGCGCTGGGAAAACCTCTTTCAGCGCATGTTCGACGGCCAGACGCCGCCGGCCATGAGCATCGACATTCATGATTTCGGCGCCACGCCGGGCGTGGTTCGGCTGCGCCTGGAGCAAGGTTTCGAGGAGGTCGGTCATGACTGACAGCACGCGGCTTCTGCAGCAGCACAGTTTCGTCGAGCTCGGCGCCCGGCAACGCGCGCGCGCACTGCTGGACGACGGCAGTTTTCGTGAGCTGATCGATCCCTTCGAGCGCCTCGTCTCCCCTTGGCTGGCCAAGCAAGGCGTCGTGCCCCAGGCCGATGATGGCGTGGTCATCGCCAAAGGCACCATCGATGGCAAACCGGTGGTGATCTGCGCCATCGAAGGCGGCTTTCAAGGCGGCAGCATGGGTGAAGTCGGCGGCGCGAAGATGGCTGGCGCGCTGGAGCTGGCCGCCGAAGACAATCGCAAGGGCATTCCCACCGCAGCCGTTCTGTTGCTGGAAACCGGGGGCGTTCGCTTGCAGGAAGCCAATCTCGGGCTGGCGGCCATCGCTGACATTCACGCCGCGATTGTTGATCTGCGTCGCTATCAGCCGGTAATCGGCGTAGTGGCGGGCAGCGTCGGCTGCTTCGGCGGCATGTCGATTGCGGCGGGCTTGTGCAGTTATCTGGTCGTCACCCAGGAAGCGCGTCTCGGCCTGAACGGCCCGCAAGTGATCGAGCAGGAAGCCGGCATTGAAGAATACGACTCCCGCGACCGGCCGTTCATCTGGAGCCTGACCGGGGGCGAGCAACGTTTTGCCAGCGGTCTGGTGGACGCCTTTGTCGCCGACGACATCAGCGCCATTCAGCAACAGGTGCATGCGTTGTTGCACAAGGGCAAGCCCGAGCAGGAACGCAGCAGTCGATACGCGTGGTTCCTCGAGCGTTTGTCGCACGTGGAGACTGCCCAGCAGATAGCGCCCGCTTCGGTGCGCGCTGCCTATCAAGGAGACCGGTCATGAGTGCTTACTCACTCCGTGGATTGAACTGGTTCAACGCGCTGGCCGCAAACGCCGCTGAAGTGGCGGGGCTGCCTGCGTCGGTGAAAGCAGCGGATGGCGTACTGGGTGATCGCCCGGCGCGATTCCTGGCGGTGGTCGCTGACCCTGCCAACCGCTTTCCCCGCGCACAAAGCGGCGAAGTCGGATTGCTTGAAGGATGGGGTCTGGCCCAGGCCGTGGACGGCGCCATCGAACTGGATCAGAACAGCGACACCAAGCGCACGCTGATTGCGATCATCGACGTGCCGAGTCAGGCCTATGGTCGCCGCGAAGAAGCGCTGGGTATTCACCAGGCACTGGCCGGCGCGGTAGACGCCTATGCTCGGGCGCGCCTGGCCGGGCATCCGGTGATTGGGCTGTTGGTGGGCAAGGCCATGTCGGGGGCGTTCCTCGCCCACGGCTATCAGGCCAATCGCCTGATTGCCCTGCGGGACCCGGGCGTCATGGTTCATGCCATGGGCAAAGCTTCCGCGGCGCGGGTGACTCTGCGCAGCGTCGAGGAACTGGAAAAACTCGCCGCCAGCGTGCCGCCGATGGCCTATGACATCGACAGCTATGCCAGCCTTGGTTTGCTGTGGGAAACCCTGTCGGTCAGTCAGATCGAGCAGCCCACGGCGTCTGATCTTACGCTGGTCCAGGACTGCTTGATTGCAGCGATCAAAGACACCCTCGCCGGCGCCAATGACCTGAGTTCACGCCTCGGCGCGCCGAACCGTGGGGCGTCGTCGAAAGTCCGCGAGCTGTTGCGGGCGCAGTGGTAATGAGTGCTTTCCAGCCGGTGCTGCCCCACGACCTGTTGTGGGGTTTGCCGACGGCTGCGTTGCCGATCGACGCACCGGCGTGGGCGTTCGAGGCCATCGGCCTGGGTCATCCAGTGGTAGTGCGCCGCGCTCGTGTCGGGGCAGGACTGGTGGCGGTGGGCGTGAGAGGTCAGTCCCGGGATCAGCGCTACGCCACCCACATGAAACTTGATGATGTGCAGCGGCGCGTGCCGCCTGAAGAGTTGATCGCCATGACGCCCGAAGCTGACTGGCCGGCGTTGCGCGCCTTGCAGCAGATTCGTCCAGTGATGGACTCGCTCGGCCTGCCGTGGGGCGTGGCGGGTGGCGCCGGTTTTGAGCTGGCGAGTGGCGTGGCAGTACTGCACGCGGACAGCGACCTCGATCTCATTCTGCGCACCCCTGAACTCTTAGATCGCCAGCACGCCGCTCGTTTGGTCGAGCAGCTTGCCGGCGCGGTCTGCCGCATCGACCTTCAGTTGCAAACACCGTCTGGTGGCGTGGCGCTGCGCGAGTGGGCAGGACCGTCACGCCAGGTGCTGCTCAAAGCCGAAGACGGCGCGCGGCTTGTGGATAACCCTTGGCTGGCGCAGGCGGTTGCGGCATGAGCAGTTTCTGGGCGTTTCCCGGCCAGGGCGCGCAACAGCCGGGCATGCTCCATGGGCTGCCGGAGCATCCCTTGGTTGAACAGTGCCTGGCAGAAGCGAGCGCTGCATTGAGCGAGGACGTCCTGACGCTGGATACGGCCGCCTCCCTGCAATCGACGCGAGCTGTTCAGCTGTGCCTGTTAATCGCGGGCGTCGCGTGCGCCCGGGTGCTGATGGCCGATGGGAACACTCCCGACATGGTCGCAGGTTTGTCCATCGGTGCTTATCCGGCGGCAGTGATCGCGGAGGCTCTGGATTTTTCGGATGCCGTGCGTCTGGTGGCGCTGCGGGGTGAGCTGATGCAAAGCGCTTATCCACAGGGCTATGGCATGACCGCGCTGATCGGGCTGGACCAACCCACGGTCGAAAGCCTGATCGCACGCATTCACAGCGTTGAGACGCCGGTCTATCTGGCCAACATCAACGCTGATACCCAGTTCGTTATTGCTGGCCGAGACGAAGCCATGACGGCCGTCGCTGCGCTCGCGAAAGAGCAGGGCGCTGCGGCGGCCAAGCGGCTGGCGGTCAGCGTACCGTCCCATTGCGAACTGCTGGCCGAACCGGCACGCGCCCTTGCCGATGCATTCGCCCGAGTTTCCGTGAAAGCGCCGACGCTGAAATACCTCAGCGGCAGCACCGCGCGGCCGATGCTCAGCGCCGACAAGGTCCGTGACGATCTGGCGTTCAACATGTGCCGGGTGATCGACTGGCGCAGCACGGTGCAAACCGCCTACGAGCGAGGTGCGCGGCTGCACATCGAGCTGCCGCCGGGCACCGTGCTGACAGGCCTGGCGCGTCGCGTTTTCGAACAAGGATCGGTCGTCGCCTTTCAGGGCGCCCGGCTGGACACGCTCAGCGCGCTGTCGCGAGAGGAGGAACGCCGCCACTCATAAACCGACTGCTGCTTTCGAAGGAACACAAAAACAACAACTTCGACGATGCAATTTGAGGATAAGAACAATGGTGATTTATGGCGTGGCGTTACTCGCAATCTGCACCCTCGCGGGGGTGATTCTCGGTGATCTGCTTGGCGTGCTGCTGGGCGTCAAATCCAACGTGGGCGGCGTGGGGATCGCGATGATCCTGCTGATCTGCGCGCGGCTGTTCATGCAAAAGCGCGGCGGCATGAGCGAAGGCTGCGAAATGGGCGTCGGCTTCTGGGGCGCCATGTACATCCCGGTCGTCGTGGCCATGGCCGCTCAGCAAAACGTCGTGACGGCGCTCAAGGGCGGGCCGATCGCGGTCATCGCGGCGGTGGTGTCAGTGGTGGTCTGTGGCTGCACCATTGCAGTCATCAGCCGCATCAACAAGGGCGAGCCACTGCCCAAAGAAGACGAACTCGCGCACCCGCTTCCGGTAATCGCGCCGACTGTTTCGCCAGCAGGAGGCCGCTGATATGTGGGAGCTCATTCAGAAAGACCTGATCAGCCAGGGCCTGGTCACCGCGTTCGCCGTGGTGGGCGTGGTGATGTGGATTTCGGTGGTGCTGTCCAAGCGCCTGACGTTCGGGCGCATTCATGGTTCGGCCATTGCGATCGTCATCGGCCTGGTGCTGGCGTGGGTGGGTGGCACGATGACCGGTGGCCAGAAAGGGCTGGCGGACCTGGCGTTGTTTTCCGGGATCGGCTTGATGGGCGGGTCGATGCTGCGTGATTTCGCCATCGTCGCCACGGCCTTCGAAGTGCAGGCCACCGAAGCGAAAAAGGCCGGCTGGATCGGCGCGTTCTCGCTGCTGTTGGGTACGTTGCTGCCATTCATTGTCGGTTGCTGTGTGGCGTACGCGTTTGGCTATCGCGATGCGGTGAGCATCACCACCATTGGCGCGGGCGCAGTGACGTACATCGTCGGGCCGGTGACCGGTGCGGCATTGGGCGCGACCTCGGATGTGATGGCGCTGTCGATCGCGACCGGTCTGATCAAAGCCATTCTGGTGATGGTCGGCACCCCGATGGCTGCGCGCTGGATGGGGCTGGATAACCCGCGCTCGGCGATGGTTTTCGGCGGCCTGGCCGGCACCGTGAGCGGCGTAACGGCCGGGTTGGCGGCGACGGACCGGCGGCTGGTGCCTTACGGCGCGCTGACGGCGACATTCCACACGGGGCTCGGCTGTCTGTTGGGGCCTTCGCTGCTGTACTTCATCGTGCGCGGGATTCTGGGCTGAGGTTCCAGGATGCGTGGCGTCAGCAACGTGCTGCCGTTCCGCGCCAGAACGCTGATGTATCTGCCGGCATCGGAATTGCGGGAGCGAGCTTGCTCGCGAAGGGTTCGTTACAGCCACCAAATTTTCAGCGACTGAAATGCCATCTTCGTGAGCAAGCTCACTCCCACAGGGGACGTGTTTGATGCAAGAAAGCGCGGTGTCAGAGTGAGCCGCAGATGTATCTACTGACAGGTAATTTGTGGGAGCGACCGGGGTGGCGATCCACCTTGCTCGCGAATGGGCCGGTACATCCGCTATAAATTCAGCGGCTGAAATGCCGCCTTCGCGAGCAAGCTCATTCCCACAAGGGATGTGTTTGATGCAAGAAAGCGCGGTATCAGAAGACGCCGCAGATGTATCTACTGACAGGTAATTTGTGGGAGCGAGCTTGCTCGCGAAGGGGCCGGTACATCCACCGAACTTTCAGCGGCTGAAATGCCGTCTTCGTGAGCAAGCTCACTCCCACAGGGGATGTGTTTGATGCAAGAAAGCGCGGTGTCAGAAGGTGCCGCAGATGTATCTACTGACAGGTAATTTGTGGGAGCGACCGGGGTGGCGATCCACCTTGCTCGCGAAGGGGCCGGTACATCCACCCAACTTTCAGCGGCTGAAATGCCGTCTTCGTGAGCAAGCTTTCTTCCACACGGGGGAGTCAGACTCAGCCTTGCGCCAGCCGGTTCGAGTACATCCGGCATTCCGCCAGCAACGCCAAGAGATTCGGGTCACGCTCCCGGGCTTTGAGGAAGACCAGTCCGATGTGCTGCTGCATGCGATATCTCGCTTGCAGCGGCACCAGGCGGACGCGGTTTTCGTAGACGGCGGCGATTCGCCCGGGCAACAGCGCATAGCCCACTCCAGAGCTGACCATGCTCAGCAGCGTGAAGATGTCGTTCACTTGCATGGCGATCTTCGGTTCAAAACCGGCTTGTTCAAACACCCGCGCGCCATCGCGGTGGGTGGCGAAGCCTTGGGTCAGGGTGATAAAGGTCATTTCCCGCAGGTCGCTCAGGTCCACCTCGCTCTGTAGCGCAAAGGGTGAATCAGCCGGCGTGGCGAGAAAAATATCGTCGGAAAACAGCGGCAACTGCTCGCAATCCGGATCACTCACGGATTCGTTCAGCGACACCAAAATCGCATCCACTTCCATGTTTTTCAGCTTGTAGAAGAGATCGATATTGGAGCCCAGGATCAGGTCGATGTTGAGTTCGCTGCGGCGGATCTTCAGGCCCATGATCAGCTGCGGCACGGTTTTAACCGTGAGTGAATACAGCGCCCCCAGTTTGAACCGCGCCGCCGAAAACCCCGCCGCCTGCCGCGTCTGTTCGATGGTGCTGAGCACGTCCTGCACCAGCTTCTGTGCGCGCTCCTCCAGCACATAAGCGCCTTCGAGGGGCGTTAGGTTGCGACCCTCGTGCTTGAACAGCGGACACCGCAACGCGCTTTCCAGCGAGTGAATCGCCCGGTGCACGCTGACCGTGCTCGTCTGCAGCTCCGCCGCCGCGCGCGCGAGATTCCCGGTGCGCATGAACGCCAGAAAGATTTCCAGCTTCTTGAGGGTGAGCTCTTCGTCGATCTGCATCGTGTGGATCCGCGCCGGATTCTTGTTTTGAGAGCGCCCGATTGTGCCGAAGAGATCGGCGGCTGACTGCATTAAATTCTCGATAACACCACACTAGACGTTGTCATCGCGGTTCAGAAGCAGGACGCTTGGCGCGTGTCATGCAATTGAGAGAGGTAAATTGCGGATGTACTACGGAGAAAAATTCAACGCCTGGACCCATTTGGTCGGCGCGATCCTGGCAACGATCGGTGCCGTCTGGATGCTGGTTGTCGCCACGATGACGGGGGATATCTGGAAGATCATCAGCGTTGCGGTCTACGGTGTGGCGCTGGTGATGCTGTACAGCGCGTCGACGGTTTACCACAGTGTTCGCGGCCGGGCGAAAGTGATCATGCAGAAGGTTGATCACTTTTCGATCTATCTGCTCATCGCGGGCAGCTACACGCCGTTTTGTCTGGTGACGCTGCACGGGACGTGGGGCTGGACGTTGTTCGGTATCGTCTGGGCGCTGGCGATCATCGGCATCCTCCAGGAAATCAAACCCCGCTCCGAAGCGCGGGTGATGTCCATCGTCATTTACGCGGTCATGGGCTGGATCGTGCTGGTCGCGGTCAATCCGCTGATCGCCGCGCTGGGCATTGCCGGATTCATCTGGCTGGCGCTGGGTGGCGTGTTCTACACCGTGGGGATCATTTTTTTCGCGTTCGACACCAAGGTCCGACACTTTCATGGGGTCTGGCACCTGTTTGTCATCGCCGGCAGCCTGCTGCACTTTGTTGCGATTTCGCGTTACGTGCTTTAGGCGTATGGGGCAAGACTGGCGCTCCCGCTTGCTCGCGAAGATGACGATTCATCTGCTGGATTTTCAGCGGCTGGGATGATGTCCTCGTGAGCAAGCTCACTCCCACAACAGGCGATATCCGACGCACCGCGAGCAATCCATGCGCCGCTTCGGTGCATATCATCTTTCACATCACTGATCATTTTCTGTACACCCCACAGCCTTGCGCGCTTTCCGCTCTGCACCAATGCGGATAACTTTCGCACCCCATTGAAGCATTTAATTCATTTATTTTATTTGTTGAATTATTTGATTCGTCATCCTAGTCTGATCCTCGAAACGCCCCCTCTGTGGTAAGGCGGCCTTCTTGAACTGACTGATCAATCGGGGAGCAAGACATGAATGTGAAAGTACTCTTGAGCATGGCCGTGGCAACCGCCTTTTCCGCATCCACCTGGGCCGCTGACTGGACCGTCGGCGCCAACGTGGGCAACGTACCGTGGGAGTTTCAGGACGCCAAAGGCGAGATCGTCGGCTTTGAAGTCGACGTCGTGAAAGAAGTCGCCAAACGCGCCGGCAAGACCGTGGAATTCGTCAACATCCCGTTCAACGGCCTGTTCAGCGCCGTGCAATCCAAAAGGGCTGACATCGCCATTTCATCGATCACCATCACCCCCAAGCGCCTTGAATCCGTTGGCTTTGCCCAGCCGTATTACGACAGCGACCAATCCCTGTCGGTGCTCGCCAAATCCGGCATCAACGGCCTGAAGGACATGGACGGCAAGGTGGTCGGCGTCGACACCGGTTCCACCGGCGACATGTGGGTCAACGCCCATCAGGCCGAGTACAAGTTCAAGGAAGTCTCACGCTACGAAGGGCTGTCGCCTGCGATGCTCGATCTCGCGTCCGGCCGCATGGACGGCTACATCAGCGATATCCCGGCGGTCCTGTACTACATCAAGGACAAGCCGCAATACAAAGTCGTCGCGAAAATTCCTACCGGTGAGAAGTACTCGTTGATGCACGCCAAGGGCTGGGCATCGGCCGGTCAGGTCAACGACATCATCACCACGATGAAGAAAGAAGGCGTGATCGCCGACCTGCACAAGAAGTGGTTCGGTGCCGACGCTGATCCGGAGTCCAGCACCGTCAAAGTGGTCGATGTGCTCAAGTAACCCCTGACCGCTCACGCCCGCGCCCGCCACTGCTCGCCATCAAGGAATCGCAATGGAGTTGTTAGAAACGTTCTTCAACTGGAGCGTGTTCGTCGATGCGCTGCCATTGATGCTCCGCGGCCTGGGCGTGACGGTGATGCTCGGCGTGGTCAGCATCATTCTCGGCCTGGTGGGCGGGCTGGTGCTGGCAATGCTGCGGCTGTATGGGTACGCCCCGGTGCGGTTTCTGGCGCGGGTGTACATCGACGTGCTGCGCTCGATTCCATTGCTGGTGCTGTTGGTGCTGATCTATTACGCGCTGCCGTTCGTAGGCATTCGCCTGTCGTCGTTCGCGGCGGCCACGGCGGCGCTGTCACTGGTGTCCTGCGCGTATTCGGCGGAGATCTTTCGCTCCGGCATCGAAGCCATTCCCCGCGGGCAATTCGAAGCCTCGGCCTCCCAGGGCATGGGCTTTTTCAACACCATGCGCGACATCATCCTGCCCCAGGCCATGCGCATCGTCATGCCACCGATGACCAGCAACTGCATCAACGTCATGAAAGACACCGCGCTGGCGTCGGTCGTGGCGATGCCCGATTTGCTCAAACAAGCCACTCAGGCCCAGGCGCTGGCGGCCAATCCAACACCGCTGGTGGGCGCGGCGGTCATGTACCTGTTGCTGCTTCTGCCGTTGGTGCAATTGGTGAGCTGGATCGAGCGACGTAACGGCGCCGGGAGGAAAAGCGCATGAGCACCGTGATTGAAATGGAAGGCGTGGCCAAATTCTACGGGCCATTCCAGGCCCTGACCGACATCAACCTGACCGTCGATCAAGGCGAAGTGGTGGTCATCCTCGGGCCGTCGGGCTCCGGGAAATCGACACTGATCCGCTGCATCAATCTGCTGGAGGAATATCAGCAGGGCGACATCCGCGTCGGCAGCCAACGCGTTGAAACGGGCCCGAAGCTGGCCGGCATCCGTTGCGAAGTCGGCATGGTCTTCCAGAATTTCAATTTGTACCCGCACCTCACCGTGCTCGCCAACGTGGCGCTGGCGCCGGTCCGTGTGCGCGGCATGTCTCGCCGTGACGCCAACGAACGCGCGCGCCTGCTGCTGGAGAAAGTCGGCATGGGCGCCCACGCGGCGAAATACCCGAGCCAGTTGTCCGGCGGCCAGCAGCAGCGCGTGGCCATCGCCCGGACCATGGCCATGGAGCCCCGGGTGATTCTGTTTGACGAGCCCACTTCGGCACTCGACCCGGAGATGGTCGGCGAAGTGCTTGACGTCATGCAGAACCTCGCCCGCTCCGGCGTGACCATGGTCGTCGTGACCCACGAGATGGGCTTCGCGCGGAAGGTCGCCGACCGGGTGATCTTCATGGAGAACGGCCGAATCATCGAACAGAACAACCCGCACGATTTCTTCACGGCCCCGCAAGAGCCGAGAACCCGCGCGTTTTTGCAGGCCATCCTGCATCACTGATCAGACTCTGGAGCTCATCCCTTGAATGCCTTGGACATCGATTACGTACGCAGCCAGTTTCCCGCCCTCGCCAGCGGCTACGCCTACCTGGACAACGCCGGCGGCTCGGCCGTGCTCAAGCCGGTCGCCGAGCGCATCACGGATTACTTGCTCAACAGCGCCGTGCAACTGGGCGCGTCCTACAGTGAGTCGGTGGACGCTGGTGCGCGGGTCATGCAGGCGCGGGAATCGGTCGCGCAATTGATCAACGCGCGCTACCCGGAAGAGTGCGTGATGGGCGGCTCGACCACCCATCTGCTGCAAATCCTCTGCCGCGCCATCGCGCCGTCGATCCAGGCCGGGGACGAGATCATCGTCACCAACTGCGACCACGAGGCCAACATCGGACCGTGGGTGCGGCTGTGCGAAGAGCGCGGCGCGACGTTGCGCGTCTGGGCGGTGAACGCCGAAAGCATGGACTTGGAGCTTGGCGATCTGGACGCGCTGCTCAGCGACAAGACCCGCTACCTGGCCATGACCCATGCGTCGAACATCCTCGGCAGCGTCAACCCGGTCGCCGAGGTTGCGCGCCGTGTGCACGCGGTGGGTGGCAAGGTGTGCGTCGATGCCGTGGCCTACGCGCCCCATCGGCTGGTCGATGTGCAAGCCAGCGGCGCCGATTATTACGTGTTCAGTTTCTACAAGACCTTCGGCCCGCACTTCGCTGTGCTATGGGGCAAGCGCGAGGCGTTGCTGGAGCTGCCGAGCCTGAACCACTTTTTCATCAGTCAGGAAGTCATTCCCTACAAGCTGCAGCCCGGCAACTTGAACTACGAGCTGTCCTACGGCTGCATCGGCATCAGCGATTACCTGATCGACATCGGCCGACGCCTCGGCGCCAGCGGCAGCGAACGTCAATTGATGCAGGCCGCCTTCGATGCCTTTGAAGTGCAGGAAGACCTGCTAGCCGAGACACTGCTGGCGTTTCTGCGGGAGACACCGGGTGTACGAACTATCGGAAAATCCCGTGTGACCGACGGCGATCGCGTGCCGACCATCAGCTTCGTGGTGGAGGGCGTTCAGTCGGAAGCCATCGTGCGCCGCGTGGATAATCACCGCATGGGCATCCGCTTTGGTGACTTCTATGCGCGCCGCCTGATCGAACAGTTGGGCCTGACCCCTTACGGCGGCGTGGTCCGTGTGTCGATCGCACACTACAACAGCGTCGATGAGCTGAATCGTCTGGTTGAGCACTTGGCCCAAGCGATCACAGAACTGCGTCCCTCCTGATTTCTATCGAGCCTTTTTATGCCTGTACCCCAAACTCTGGCCGAGCTGCGCGCCGCCATCGTCGAACATCAGGAACGCCTGACCGCGCGGCAGCGTGATGCGGCGCATTACCTGAACGAGCACCCCCACGACGTGGCGCTGAACACGGTCGCGGCGCTGGCGAAAATCTCCGGCATCCCGTCGTCGGCGTTCATTCGGCTGGCCCAGGCGCTGGGGTTTGGCGGGTTCAGCGACCTGCAGCGCCTGTTCAAGCAGCCGTTGCAGCAGGCCGGGCAGGGCAGCTTTAAAGAGCGCATCCGGCACTATCGCGGCGAACAATTGCTCGACGATCCCACCGATGTGGGCGCCATGCTCTCGGCGTTCAGCCGCGCGAATATTGTGTCGCTGGAGCACTTGGCCGAAGGCGAGCAAGTCGAGGCCATCGAGCGCGCCATCGAGCTGTTGGAACAGGCGCGCACCACCTTCGTGGTCGGCATGCGCCGTTCGTTTCCCATGGCGTCCTACCTGAGTTACGCCCTCAGCCGTGTCGGTCGTCGTGCCGTACACATTAGCGGTCTGGGCGGCAGTTTGCGCGAGCAGGTCGGCGCGCTCCACGGCGATGACGTGCTGGTGGCGGTGAGTTTTCCGCCGTACGCGCAGGAAACCATCGACGCCTGTGAGCAAGCCGTCGCCGCAGGGACGCCCATCGTGGCGATCACTGACAGCATTCTCAGCCCCATCGGACAAACCGCGTCGGTGATGATCGAGGTCAACGACGCCGAGCTGCTGGGCTTTCGCTCGCTCACCGCCGCGTTCTGCATCGCGCAGACCCTGGCCATGGGCCTGGCCTTTCGCACCGGCCAGAACCTCGATGGCCCCGACCACGATGCACTGAAAACCATCGACTGCTGAGCCTTGGCTTGGCGGTCTGCCGACTGTTCGAACGTTGCAGGAGTAGGCTTTTATGGCATCACCCATTCGAGATCTGGTCGGCTACGGCCGGCAGCGGCCCCAAGGCACGTGGCCCAACGGTGCGCGGCTGGCCGTCAACTTTGTCATAAATTACGAAGAAGGCTCGGAGCGTTCCTTGGCCATGGGCGATCCTGACCAGGAGAGCATGACCGAATGGGGCAGCTATCAGTTTCCCGACGGCGTGCGCAATCTGGCGATGGAATCGATGTACGAGTACGGCGCCCGCGTCGGCATCTGGCGGATCCTCGACATCCTGCAACAGGCCAACGTCCCGGCGACCTTTCATGCCTGCGCGGTCGCCTTTGAACAGAATCCGGATGTCGCTAAGGCGGCGGTCGAGTTGGGCCATGAAATCTGCAGCCACGGCTATCGCTGGGAAGAAGTGTTCCGCCTGACCGAAGCCGAGGAGCGCGAGCACATTCGTCTGGCGATCGAGTCGTTCGAGCGCACCTGCGGCAAGCGTCCGGTGGGCTGGTATTGCCGCTACGGCGCCAGCGTTCATACGCGGCGGCTGGTGGCAGAAGAGGGCGGTTTTCTCTATGACTCGGACGCCTACAACGATGACGTGCCGTATTTCGTCGACGTCGAGGGCAAGCAGCATCTGGTGGTGCCGTACACCAGCGACGTCAACGACTTCCGTTACTGGAACTCCCCGGGCTTGTCCCAGGCGTCCGATTTCCTCGAGTACATGAAGGAAAGCTTCGATGTGCTGTACGAAGAATCCGCCGACGGCTTGCGAATGATGTCCATCGGGCTGCACCCACGCATGGTCGGACGTCCAGGCCGTGTCCGCGCGATCAAGCATTTCATCGAGTACGCCCAGGCCCGCGAAGGCGTCTGGTTCACCACCCGCGAAGAGATCGCCAAGGCCTGGCTGACCCGCGCCTGACGGAGTGAACGACATGCAGGTTTTTGATCTGATCATCCGCAACGCCAATGTGGTGACGGCGGCGGACGGTTTCCTGTGCGACATCGGCGTGCGCGACGGCCGAATTGTCGCGCTGGGCCTGGGCCTGCAAGGTACCGCAGAGGAAGTCGATGCGCGGGGGCGAACTGTGACGCCGGGCGGGATCGACAGCCATGTGCATCTGGATCAGCCGACCGGCGACGGTTCGGTCATGGCCGATGATTTCGAAAGCGGCACCCGTTCAGCCGCGTGTGGCGGGACGACAACGGTGATTCCCTTTGCCTGCCAGCAGAAGGGACAAAGCCTGCGGGCGGCGGTCGAGGATTACCATCGGCGCGCGGACGGTCGGGCAATCATCGATTACGCGTTTCACCTCATTGTCACCGACCCCACCGACGACGTGCTGCGCCGCGAGCTGCCCGAGCTGATTGCCGAGGGCTACACCTCGTTCAAGATCTACATGACCTACGACGCCCTGAAACTCAACGACCGCGAGATTCTGGAAACCCTGTCGGTGGCGCGGGCGGAGGGCGCGATGGTGATGCTGCACGCCGAAAACAGCGACTGCATCGCCTGGCTGACCGAGCGCCTGCTCGCCGCCGGTCACAGCGCGCCGCGTTATCACGCCACGTCGCGGCCAATGCTGGTGGAGCGCGAGGCCACGCACCGGGCCATTGCGCTGGCCGAGTTGGTGGATGTGCCGATTCTCATCGTCCATGTTTCGGGGCGTGAGGCCATTGAACAGATCCGCTGGGCGCAGAGCCACGGCTTGAAGGTCTACGGCGAAACCTGTCCGCAGTATCTGTTTCTGACCGCGGAATCGCTGGGCTGCGATGACAGCTTCGAAGGCGCGAAGTGCATCTGCAGCCCTCCGCCGAGAGACGCCGGCAATCAGCAAGTGGTCTGGGACGGCCTGCAGAATGGCTCGTTTGAAGTGTTCTCGTCGGATCACGCGCCGTTTCGCTACGGCGGCCCGGACGGCAAGCGAGCCCACGGCGAGGCGGCGCCGTTTTCCGAAGTGGCCAATGGCATTCCGGGCGTCGAGACACGCATGGCGCTGCTCTGGTCGGAAGGCGTGCGCAAAGGGCGAATCACCCCGCAGGCATTTGTCGCGCTGACGGCGACTAACGCGGCGCGGTTGTACGGTTTGTATCCGCGCAAGGGCAGCATCGCCATTGGATCGGACGCGGATCTGGTGATTTGGGATGAAGACCTGGACATCGAGCTAACCAATGAAATGCTGCACCACAACGTCGATTACACCCCGTACGAGGGTATGCGCTTGAGTGCATGGCCGGCGATGACCTTCGCCAGAGGTGAACGGGTGTGGGATGGCAGTCCGTTGGGTGAACCGGGGCGCGGAGAATTTCTGCCCTGCGCCCGGCCGGAGCCTGCGAAAGCCCGGCGTCGAGAGTCGGAGTTACCGGAGTGATGACGGTGATACGCGTCGTGCATCAGATACCCCGCAATATGAGCTGATTCACCCCATTCCTGTGGGGGCCGAGCTTGCTCGCGAACAGGCACTCACATCCGCTAAATCTTTGGCGGATGTACGCGACCCCTGTAGGACCGGCTTCAGCCGGGAAGAGGCCGGTGTGTGCGCCATCAATCTTGCAGCGTGACGCCTGACGCTTTCCCGGCTGAAGCCGGTCCTACAAATCCCCCCACAACTGCTGTGCGATGCTCAGCGCAACCACTGGCGCGGTTTCGGTGCGCAGCACGCGTGGGCCGAGGCGGGCGGCGTGGAAACCGGCGTCTTGCGCCTGGGCCACTTCAGCATCGTTCAGCCCGCCTTCAGGGCCGATCAGAAACGCCAGACTGCCGGGCTTTTCGTGACTGTTCAGCGGCTCGGCCACGGGGTGCAGCACCAGTTTCAAGTCCGCTTCAGTCTGCTTGAGCCAGTCGGCCAGGGTCACTGGTGCATGAATCACCGGTACCACCGAGCGCCCGCACTGTTCGCAGGCGCTGATCGCGATCTGCTGCCAGTGCGCCTGACGCTTTTCCGCACGCTCGTCCTTCAAACGCACTTCGCAGCGCTCGCTGATGATCGGGGTAATCTGCGTCACGCCCAGCTCGGTGGCTTTCTGAATCGCCCAGTCCATCCGCTCACCCCGGGAGAGACCCTGGCCGAGATGGATGTGCAACGGCGACTCCGGCTGACCGGCGAAGCTTTCAGTCACCTGCACCCGCACCTGCTTTTTGCCGACTTCCGCCAGCGTGGCGCGAAACTCATTGCCCGAGCCATCGAACAGCTGCACCGCGTCACCTTCGGACATGCGCAACACGCGGCTGATGTAATGGGCCTGGGCCTCTGGCAGTTCGTGCTCACCGACGCTGAGGGTGGCATCGACGAAAAAGCGGGACAGTCTCATGGTTGTGTCTCTAAAGATTGTGTTGAATGCAGCACCTGGAAAATGGGTGTAACGGCCTGCTAGCCCGGATCACGAAAGTCCGGATGGAAGTTTTCCCTCACCGCCACACTCACGCTGCTGCGCGTCGCGATGTCGATCCCCTCGGTCGCCACTTCCGCCAGGAAGTCGATCTGCTCTGGCGTAATCACGTAGGGCGGCAGGAAGTACACCACGCTGCCCAGCGGACGCAGCAGCGCGCCTCGGGTCAGCGCGTGCTCGAACACCTTCAGCCCGCGCCGCTCCTGCCACGGATACGGCGTTTTGCTGGCCTTGTCCTGCACCATCTCGATGGCAATCGCCATCCCGGTCTGCCGCACTTCGGCGACATTCGGGTGATCGACCAGATGCGCCGTCGCGGTCTTAATCCGCTGGGCCAGCGCCTTGTTGTTTTCGATGACGTTGTCCTGCTCGAAAATATCCAGCGTCGCCAACGCCGCCGCGCAGGCCAACGGGTTGCCGGTGTAACTGTGGGAGTGCAGGAAAGCGCGCAGGGTCGGGTAGTCGTCGTAAAACGCGTCGTACACATCATCGGTGGTGATGCAGGCCGCCAGCGGCAGATAACCGCCAGTCAGTGCCTTGGACAAGCACAGGAAATCTGGGCGGATGCCGGCTTGCTCGCAGGCAAACATGGTCCCGGTACGACCAAAGCCCACCGCGATCTCGTCATGAATCAAGTGCACGCCATACCGGTCGCAGGCCTCGCGCAGCAGCTTGAGGTAAATCGGGTCGTACATGCGCATGCCGCCGGCGCCTTGAATCAGCGGCTCGATGATCACAGCCGCAACGCTGTCGTGATGCTCGGCCAGGGTCTGCTCCATCACCGCGAACATCGTGCGGGTGTGCTCTTCCCAGCTCACGCCTTCAGGGCGGTGGTAGCAGTCCGGGCTCGGTACCTTGATGGTGTCCATCAGCAGCGCTTTGTAGGTCTCGGTGAACAGCGGCACGTCACCGACCGCCATCGCCGCCATGGTTTCGCCGTGGTAGCTGTTGGTCAGGGTGACGAAGCGTTTCTTGTCCGGCTTGCCGCGATTGAGCCAGTAATGAAAGCTCATCTTCAGCGCGACTTCGATGCAGGACGAACCGTTGTCGGCGTAGAAGCAGCGCGTCAGGCCTTCGGGCGTCATCGCCACCAGACGCTCGGACAGCTCGATGACCGGCTGATGACTGAAACCCGCCAGGATCACGTGCTCCAGCTGATCGACCTGATCCTTGATGCGCTGATTGATGCGCGGGTTGGCGTGGCCGAATACGTTGACCCACCACGAGCTGACTGCGTCGAGGTAGCGCTTGCCTTCGAAGTCCTCCAGCCAGACCCCTTCGCCACGCTTGATCGGAATCAGCGGCAGTTTTTCGTGGTCTTTCATCTGGGTGCAGGGGTGCCAAAGGACCTTCAGGTCGCGCTGCATCCACTGGTCGTTAAGGCCCATTACTCTTCTCCACATAGCGGCTCGCATGGCGCGAGGGCAAACAATCGCGCAAGCCTATGCAATGCATGCCAGCGGGACAACCTTTAGCGCGTTGTTTCAGTCGCCGCGCGCGCGAAAATCAGGCTCGCCGACATTGCTGGCGGGCGTTTCGCGGCTCGCGTATCCTTCGCGCTCTTCGAAAAATCGGACAACAAAATCCGACAATTCCCCCCGTTTTTCTCCGGAGTTCGCTGAATGCTTTCAGGTTGGCTGCGCGCCTGTGCGCTGGTGATGGTTGGGCTGGTCAGCGCTTCAGCGCTTGCCGTGGATAAACCGCATACGGTGATCGTCGTCGGCGGCGGTCTGGCGGGACTTACAACGGCTTACGAGCTGCAGAGCAAAGGCTGGCAGGTCACCTTGCTGGAAGCCAAACCCAACGTCGGCGGCCGCTCCGGTCTGGCCGGCAGCGAATGGATCGGCAACGCCAAGGCTCAGCCGGTCCTGAATCAATACATCGATCGCTTCAAGATCAAGGCGGTGCCTGCGCCGGAATTCGTGCGGACCCCGAGCTACCTGATCGAAGGCGAATACTTCACTGGCGCCGACCTGGCGACCAAACAACCGGCGACCGCTGAAGCCATCAAACGCTACGAAGCGGCGGTGGATGACCTGGCCCGCTCGATCACCGACCCGGACAACCCGGCTGCCAACAGCACGCTGTTTGCGCTGGACCAGATCACCGTCGCCAACTGGCTGGACCGTCTGAGCCTGCCACCGACCGCGCGCCAGCTGATCAACCAGCAGATTCGTACGCGCTACGACGAGCCTTCGCGTTTGTCGCTGCTGTATCTCGCACAGCAGACGCGGGTCAATCGCAACGTTGACGACCGCGACCGTCGCGCCGCTCGCCTGCCAGGTGGCAGCGCGGTGTTGGCCGAGGAATTCGTCAAACAGCTGAAAGTCATCAAGACCAATTCGCCGGTGTCGGCGATCAATCAGGACAAGGACGGCGTGACGGTCAAGGTCGGGTCGCTGGGCTACGAAGCCGAGTACGTGGTCCTGGCCGTGCCGTTGCGCGCGCTGAGCAAGATTCAGATGACCCCGGCGCTGGACGCCCAGCGTCTGGGCGCGATCAAGAGCACCAACTACGGCTGGCATGACCAGATCATGCTCAAGTTCAAGACCCCGGTCTGGGACAGCAAAGCGCGCATGTCCGGCGAGATCTACAGCAACACCGGCCTGGGCATGTTGTGGGTCGAGCCTGCGTTGAAGGGCGGCGCTAACGTCGTGATCAACCTGTCCGGCGACAACGCTCGCATCATGCAGGCGTTCGGCGACAAGCAGCTGGTGGATCAAGTGCTGATCCGCATGCAGGCGTTTTATCCACAGGCGCGCGGCGCGTTCACCGGCTATGAATTGCGTCGTTCCAGCATCGACCCGTCCAGCGGCGGCGCGTACCTGGCGTTCGGCCCGGGCCAGATCAGCAAGTACTGGCGCTTGTGGGAACGTCCGCTGCAGCGTGTAGCCTTTGCCGGCGAACACACCGACACTTTGTACCCGGGCACCCTGGAAGGCGCATTGCGTTCAGGTCAGCGCGCGGCGATTCAGGTGCAGGGTCTGTCTGAGGGCAAGTCGTACGAACCAGTCAAAGCACCGCCACCGAAGGCCCCTGAACCGGCCAAGGAAAGCAGCGGCGGCATTGGCGGCTTCTTCTCGAACATGTTCGGCGGTTCCAAGCCTGAGCCGAAACCGGCCGAGAAAGCGCCAGCACCTGCTCCGGCCCCGGCTCCAGCGCCTGCCCCGGTAACGCCGCCGCCAGCTCCAGTGGTTGAGCCGGCCAAGCCTGCGGCTGTGGAACCTGCGAAAAAGGCACCGGCCAAGAAAGAACCGGCGAAGAAGGAGCCCGTCAAAAAGGCCCCGGCCAAACCGGCAGCCACCCACAAAGCCCCTGCCAAAACCGACGCTGCGAAAAAAGCGCCGGCCAAGGCCACAGGTGACAAGGCGGCACCGGCCACTCCGGCGGCTCCGGCAACGGCTCCGGCAGCACCCGCGACCGACAGCAAAAACTGATCGGTAACGGCTGAAAACAAAGGCGCGGCTTGATACCGCGCCTTTTTTTCGCCTGGATGAACCGTAACGCTGGCTTAATCTCATTCGGACGAAAATATGTCAGGAGATTTCAATCGGATTTCCTGATTCTTCAAAGCAACATTTTGCGCTTTCTTTCGATAGGTAAAGCGCTAGTCTCTCCCTCGGCCCTCACAGGATATTCAGCATGCAGCTACGCAACTCTTCTTCTCGCTATGGCTGGGTCAGCATCGTTTTGCATTGGGGTGTCGCGCTGACGGTGTTTGGCATGTTTGCGCTAGGGTTGTGGATGGTGGGGCTGGGCTATTACGACACGTGGCGCAAGGCTGGCCCGGACCTGCACAAGAGCATCGGCATCACGCTGTTCCTGTTCATGCTGATCCGGGTGATCTGGCGCTTCGTCAGCCCGCCGCCAGCAGCGCCTGCCACCCACAGCCGGTTTGTGAAAACCGCTGCGAAATTGGGGCATGCGTTTCTGTACCTGGACCTGTTTTTGGTGATGTTCGCCGGTTACCTGATTTCCACCGCAGACGGTGTCGGGATTCCGGTGTTTGGATTGTTCGAAGTGCCTGCATTGATCAGCGGACTGCCCGACCAGGCAGACGTCGCAGGCACCGTGCACTTGTACCTGGCCTGGACCCTGGTGATTTTCGCTGGACTCCACGGGCTGGCCGCTTTGAAGCATCACTTCGTTGATCGTGATGCCACGCTTGTACGTATGCTTGGCCGCAAGGCCTGATACTCAATTCAACTGAAAAGGAAGAAGACGTATGTTGAAAAAGACACTGGCTGCACTGGCCCTCGGTACCGCGCTGCTGACAGCGGGTCAGGCCATGGCCGCTGATTACACGATCGACAAGGAAGGCCAGCACGCCTTCATCAATTTCAAGATCAGTCACCTGGGCTACAGCTTCATCTACGGTACGTTCAAGGACTGGACCGGCACATTCAGCTTCGACGCCGCCAAGCCTGAAGACAGCAAGATCAGCATCGACCTGAAGACCGCCAGCGTCTTCACCAACCACGCTGAACGTGACAAGCACATCAGCAGCAAGGACTTCCTCGACGTCGCGACCTATCCTGACGCCAAGTTCGTTTCCACCAAGGTCACTAACATCGGCAAGAATGCTGATGGCAAGACCACTGCTGACGTGATCGGCGACCTGACCCTGCACGGCGTGACCAAGCCGGTCACCGTCAAGACCACTTTCCTGGGTGAAGGCAAGGATCCATGGGGCGGCTACCGTGCCGGCTTCGAGGGCACAACCTCGATCAAGCGTTCTGATTTCGGCAAGATGATGGACCTGGGTCCACAGTCCGATACCCTGGACCTGATCATCTCGTTCGAAGGCGTCAAAGCCAAGTAAGACGAGTTGTTGTGGTGATAAAGCGCCGACCTTTGGGTCGGCGTTTTTGTGTGTGGCATTGCTTGAATCACGCAAACAAAAACGCCCCGAACCAGTCGGGGCGTTTTATTGGCTGCAGAACAACCGGCGCTGCTTAACCTTCGCGGTTGCGGGTCAGCAGGGCTGGTTTTTCACCGCGAGGGCGGCTTGGCAGCTGATCAAGTTGTTCAGCCGAAGGGAAACGATCACCCTTGGACTCTTTGTGCATGATCTTCGGTGCTGGCTGACCGTCGCGAGGCCCGCGAACCGCTGGCTCCTGACGCGCTGGTTGCTCTTCGCGTGCCGGACGACGGGCACGCGGCGAGTCTTCACGGCGAGCCTGACCATCACGGCCGGAGCCATTGCGAGGACCGCTGCGCTTGGCCTGAGCGCCGGCGCTGTCGGTGCTGGCAGGGGCGCCAGATGCCGAACCGCCGCCTGAACCACTGCGCGGGCCGCTACGGCCTGGCGCCTGACCACGCGGTGCCGGTGCAGCGCCAGTGGCAGGAGCGCCCGGACGACGACCGCGGCTCTGGTTCTTGTTCTGGTACGGGCTGACGTAGTCGGCGCGGTTGCCGAAGTTGTCCACTTCGTCATCCAGGAATTCGTCGGGTGCGCGATTCGCACCTGACGCTGCTGGCTGCGACTGACGTGACTCGCTCGACGCGGTGCCCTGACGCGGCTTTTGCGGACGCGCCGTACGTGCCGGACGCTCACCCGAAGCGGCGGCCGCTGCCGGCTTTTCCTTGCCCTTGTCTTTGCCTTTGTCCTTGCGACCGCCACCACCACCGCCGCCGTTCGGACCGTCGCCACGGGGGCCACGGGCATTGCGCGGGTTACGCACGTCCGGACGCTCGCGGACTTCCGGCTTCTCGGCTTCAACGGCCGTGATGTCAAAGCCCATCAGATCGCCGTCGGCAATCTTCTGCTTGGTCATGCGCTCGATGCTTTTCAGCAGCTTCTCTTCGTCCGGCGCAACCAGCGAGATCGCCTCGCCGCTACGGCCTGCGCGACCGGTACGACCGATGCGGTGCACGTAGTCTTCGTCGACGTTAGGCAGTTCGAAGTTGACCACGTGGGGCAACTGGTCGATGTCCAGACCACGGGCAGCGATGTCGGTCGCGACCATGATGCGAACGGTGCCGGCCTTGAAGTCGGCCAGCGCTTTGGTGCGCGCGTTCTGGCTCTTGTTGCCGTGGATCGCCACAGCGCTGAGGCCGTGCTTGTCCAGGTACTCGGCCAGGCGGTTGGCGCCGTGCTTGGTGCGGGTAAACACCAGCACTTGCTCCCACGCGCCTTGAGTGATCAAGTGCGCCAGGAGCGAGCGTTTGTGGTTGGCCGGCAGACGGAAAACGCGTTGTTCGATGCGCTCGACCGTGGTGTTCGGCGGCGTGACTTCGATGCGTTCCGGGTTGTGCAGCAGTTTGCCGGCCAGCGCGGTGATGTCCTGAGAGAACGTTGCCGAGAACAGCAGGTTCTGACGCTTGGACGGCAGGCGCGCGAGGACTTTCTTCACGTCGTGAACGAAGCCCATGTCGAGCATGCGGTCGGCTTCGTCCAGCACAAGGATTTCAACGTGGGACAGATCGACGCTGCCCTGACCGGCCAGATCGAGCAAACGACCCGGGCAGGCGACCAGTACGTCAACGCCGCGGGCCATGGCCTGAACCTGCGGGTTCATGCCGACACCGCCGAAGATGCAGGTACTGACGAACTTGAGGTTCTTGGCGTAGATCTTGAAGCTGTCGTGAACTTGAGCGGCCAGTTCACGAGTCGGGGTCAGGACCAGAACACGCGGTTGGCGCGGGCCGTGACGCTGGGATTTGTCCGGATGACCGTTGGGAAACAACCGCTCCAGGATAGGGAGGGCGAAACCACCGGTTTTACCAGTACCTGTCTGGGCGGCGACCATCAGATCGCGGCCTTGCAACACGGCGGGAATGGCCCGCTGTTGCACTGGGGTAGGCTGGGTGTAGCCAGCAGCCTCGATGGCGCTGACTAAAGCCTCGGAGAGACCGAGGGAAGCAAAGGACATGAGTAATCCTGTCTTGAGTTGGGGCCATAGAGGCCCAAATAGGGATGATCTTCCAGGCGCAGACTAAGGTTCTGCACGTAACGTGAATGCGCTCGACCCTGCTGCGGTCATCGCACACTCCTTGGAAGGTGCAATGGCGTCCGGTCCTGTGGAGGTCTGTAAGTTCAACTCGGGGCAGGGGCGCAAAAAGTGCGCTGCTGACGTGTTCGAGAAGTCTTCTGTGAGACCGTGCACCCGGGCGCAAGCCTGGCGGGGACGCCGGAGTATAACAGAGCAATCACAACGCGCTGCTTTCCTGCTGCTCAACGGTTTTATCGACACTTTCTCCCGATTCTGCAGGGATCGTCGTCGGTGTTTCGCCGGTATACCGCTCCACCAGTTTCGCGTAGGCGGGTTCTTGCTTGAAACGCTTCAGTTCTGCACTGAATCGCTGGGCCAGCAAGTCCATACCGGCATTGCGGCGCAGCGCCAGGTACTGCCCCCTGTGAGTGAGCACGACCGGCAACTGACTGACCTGGTCTTGCAGCTTGAGCCGCTCAATCATCTGCCGCCCCAGCAGGCGATCGGTCACCATTAAATCGATGCGGCCGCGAATCAGTTTGCCGAAGTTCGCTTCATGGCTTGGCGCAGGCTCACGGATGAACGCCGTTGAGCTGTCGAACTCCGGCGTGTATCGATAACCGGGAGAGACGCCGACAGTCAGCCCGTGCAGGTCTTCCACGCCATTGAAAGCATGCGGCCTGGCATTGGCCTGAAACAGCACCCAATCGATGGTCGACAACGGTTCGTTCGGATACAACAGATCCGCGCGCGTCTCGTCCTTGAAGATGTCGAGCACGCCGTCAGCTTCGCCGTCACTGAGCATCATCAGGCAGCGTTTCCACGGGAGAAACTGCCACTCGACGTCGATGCCCAAGCGCTCGAAGACAATTGCCGTAGCGTCGTAATCCAGGCCGGAGGCATGGTTGCCGTCCACGATGACGTAGGGAGACCAGGGTTCGGTGACGATCCGCAGTTTTTCACCCAGCGCGCTGAAGCTCAGGCAGGTGAGGAGTGCAGCAACGGATAGGGAGAGGATGAGCGGCATGCGCGCGAGATTACGACGCGAGCTAACTAAATAGAAGCAGTGATTCTCAACAAAAACAGAAGCCTGGACGCAACGACCCGACTGGCAGGCGTCTTGGTTACTAAGCCTGCCGGTGAAGCCAGCGCGGTTTCAATCCGTATGGATTGAAACCGATATTACGCAGAAAGCTTCAGGTTGTTCCACACCGCCAGACTCGGTTCGGCCTGATTCAGCGTGTAGAAATGCAGACCGGGGGCGCCGCCGTGCAGCAGTCGCTCGCACATTTCAGTGATGACCTGCTCTCCGAACGCCTGAATGCTTGCCGTGTCGTCGCCGTACGCTTCCAGCTGCTTGCGAACCCAGCGCGGGATCTCCGCACCGCACGCGTCCGAAAAGCGCGCCAGCTTGCTGTAGTTGGTGATCGGCATGATGCCCGGCACGATCGGAATGTCCACGCCCAGCTTCTGCACGCGCTCGACGAAGTGGAAGTAGCTGTCGGCGTTGAAGAAGTACTGGGTGATCGCACTGTTGGCGCCGGCGTTGGCCTTGCGCACGAAGTTTTTCAGATCGTCTTCGAAGTTGCGCGCCTGCGGGTGCATCTCCGGGTAGGCCGCGACTTCGATGTGGAAATGATCGCCGGTTTCTTCACGGATGAAGCTCACCAGATCATTGGCATAACGCAGCTCACCGCTGGCCATGCCCATGCCGGAGGGCAGGTCACCGCGCAGGGCGACGATGCGTTTGATGCCGGCTTCCCGGTACTGCGTCAGCAAGCTGCGCAGGTCGGCCTTGCTGTCACCGACACACGAGAGGTGCGGTGCGGCCGGAACGTGTACTTCTTTTTCCAGCTGCAGCACGGTGTTGATCGTGCGGTCGCGCGTGGAACCCCCTGCACCATAAGTGCAGGAGAAAAAACTTGGGTTGTAGCTGGCCAGCGTACGCGCCGTGGCAAGCAGTTTTTCATGACCAGCGTCGGTCTTCGTCGGGAAGAATTCGAAGCTGTAGCTACGGTCTTGGCTCATGGAGCGAGTCTCCAGCGGCAAGCTACAAGCCGTAAGCTGCAAGAGTGGCGGTGCGCCGTATCCTGCAGCTCAAGGCTTGTCACCTGGTGCTGCTAAATGCTTGGACGATTTAAAGCCTGACGCGGCAAGTCATGACAATGGTGATGCCTTTACTTGCCGCTTGAAGCTTGCCGCTTACTGCTTAGTAGCGATAAGCGTGCGGCTTGAACGGACCTTCGACGGTCACGCCGATGTAGTCGGCCTGGGTCTTGGTCAGCTTGGTCACGACGCCGCCGAAGCCACGTACCATTTCCAGCGCCACTTCTTCGTCCAGCTTCTTCGGCAACACTTCGACGGTCAGACGCTCGGCTTTCTGGGCAGGGCTCAGGTCAGCGTACTTCTGGCCGAACAGGAAGATCTGCGCCAGCACCTGGTTGGCGAACGAGCCATCCATGATGCGGCTCGGGTGACCGGTGGCGTTGCCCAGGTTCACCAGACGGCCTTCGGCCAGCAGGATCAGGTAGTCGTCATTCTGAGGATCGAACGAGCCCGAGCCGGTGCGGTGGATCTTGTGCACTTGCGGCTTCACTTCTTCCCATGCCCAGTTCTTGCGCATGAAAGCCGTGTCGATTTCGTTGTCGAAGTGACCGATGTTGCAGACCACTGCGCGTTTCTTCAGCGCCTTGAGCATGTTGGCGTCGCAGACGTTGACGTTACCGGTGGTGGTGACGATCAGGTCGATCTTGCCCAGCAGTGCTTTGTCGATGCTCGCTTCGGTGCCGTCGTTCTCGCCGTCGATGAAAGGCGAAACCAGTTCGAAACCGTCCATGCACGCTTGCATGGCGCAGATCGGGTCGACTTCGGTGACCTTGACGATCATGCCTTCCTGACGCAGCGACTGAGCCGAACCCTTGCCCACGTCGCCGTAGCCGATGACCAGCGCTTGCTTGCCGGACAACAGGTGGTCGGTGCCGCGCTTGATGGCGTCGTTCAGGCTGTGACGGCAGCCGTACTTGTTGTCATTCTTGCTCTTGGTGACCGAGTCGTTGACGTTGATCGCCGGGATCTTCAGTTCGCCCTTGGCCAGCATGTCCAGCAGGCGGTGAACGCCCGTGGTGGTTTCTTCGGTCACGCCATGGACGCGGTCCAGGATGGCCGGGTATTTCTTGTGCAGCAGCTCGGTCAGGTCGCCGCCGTCGTCGAGGATCATGTTGGCGTCCCATGGCTGACCGTCCTTGAGGATAGTCTGCTCCAGGCACCACTCGTACTCGGCTTCGGTTTCGCCTTTCCAGGCGAAAACAGGAATCCCGGCAGCAGCAATAGCGGCAGCGGCCTGATCCTGAGTCGAGAAGATGTTGCAGGACGACCAGCGTACTTCGGCACCCAGGGCAACCAGGGTTTCGATCAGCACGGCAGTCTGAATGGTCATGTGGATGCAGCCGAGAATCTTCGCGCCCTTGAGCGGTTGCTCGGCAGCGTACTTGCGACGCAGGCCCATCAGGGCAGGCATTTCGGATTCGGCGATGATGGTTTCGCGACGGCCCCAGGCAGCCAGGGACATGTCGGCGACTTTGTAGTCGTTGAAATCGTTGGGCGTCAGTACAGCACTCATTAAGAGTCTCCATTCGTAGGGTGCGAATGGGCGCCGTTGTGCGTTTAAAGCTTGACCGGCGGGAAGCCTGATCAAACAACGCCCTCTCCGAGCCTGACAGGTCTGACCTGCTGCAGCGCCCCTCGGAAAGGTGGCGGGAAAACGGTAACAAGGTGTGATGACCGTTTTTTGAAGCGGTGGCGATTATCTTTCTTTGAGCTGCAAGTGGCAAGCTGCAAGCGGCAAGCGGTAAACAACAGCGGACCTGCTTTTGACTTGCAGCTTCAGGCTTGAAGCTTGAAGCTGGAGCACATCCACCACCGTCGCCCAAACACCCCGGAGTCCCCATGAACTTCCACACCCGCAAATGGGTAAAACCCG
The DNA here is from genome assembly GCF_029960075.1 of Pseudomonas sp. PS02290. Lineage (NCBI taxonomy): Bacteria > Pseudomonadati > Pseudomonadota > Gammaproteobacteria > Pseudomonadales > Pseudomonadaceae > Pseudomonas > Pseudomonas sp. PS02290. The sequence goes on along the minus strand of NZ_JASCOY010000014.1, from coordinate 7,109 downwards.
AAGACCTCAACCCCAACGGCACGTTGTTCGGCGGCAGCCTGCTGCGCTGGATCGACGAAGAGGCGGCCATCTACGCCATTGTTCAGTTGGGCAATCAGCGCGTCGTGACCAAGTACATTTCCGAGATCAACTTCGTCAGCGCCTCGCGTCAGGGCGACATCATTGAGCTGGGGATCACTGCCACCGAGTTCGGCCGCACCTCCATCACCCTGACCTGCCAGGTCCGCAACAAGATCACCCGCAAGAGCATTCTCACGGTCGAGAAAATGGTCTTCGTCAATCTGGGTGAAGACGGCCTGCCGGCGCCACATGGCAAGACCGAAATCAGCTACGTGAAGGATCAGTTCAAGGAAGACGTGATCAACGAGTGATCGCGCAATGGACGCGGATGACTGATCAAGGAAGACCTCGTAGGAGTGAGCTTGCTCGCGATTGCGGTGTGTCAGGCGAAGAAGCTTCGTCTGGTCTGACGCATCGCGAGCAAGCCCACTCCCACAGTAAAAAGACAGCGCCTGTTATGCCGGATGACGTGCCTGCCAATCGCGCAGCCACTGCAGGCCTTCGCTGGTATCGCCTTTCGGACGGTATTCGCAGCCGACCCAGCCGGTGTAGCCCAAGCGGTCGATCTCTTCGAACAGCCACGGGTAATTCACTTCCCCCACGCTCGGCTCATGGCGGTCCGGCACGCCGGCGATCTGGATGTGGCCGATGCCGGCGAAGTCGCGGCGCAGTTTGCTGGTGACGTCGCCTTCCACGATCTGGCAGTGGTAGCAGTCGAACTGTACCCGCAGATTGTCGGCGCCCACTTCTTTAAGCACAGCCTGGCCCTGATCCTGACGGTTGAGGAAGAAGCCCGGAATATCGCGGGTGTTGATCGGCTCGATCAACACCGTCAACCCGACCTTGGCGGCTTGCTGTGTGGCGAAGCTCAGGTTTTCCAGGTACACCGCGTGATGCTTCTGGCGCAGGTCTTCACTGGGCAGCAAACCGGCCATGACGTGAATCCGGTCGTTGCCCAGCACCGCTGCGTAATCCAGCGCCTTCTGGAAACCGTCGCGGAATTCACTCTCCCGGCCCGGCAACGAAGCAATGCCACGCTCGCCCTTGGTGAAGTCGCCGGGCGGGGCGTTGAACAGCGCCTGGGTCAAACCGAAGTCGTCCAGACGCAGCTTGATTTCCTCGGCCTTGAAGTCATACGGAAACAGATACTCCACGCCCTTGAAGCCGTCACTCGCCGCAGCCGAGAAACGCGCCAGAAAGTCGTGTTGCGGATACATCATGCTGAGGTTGGCAGCGAAGCGAGGCATGGTTATCTCCCAATTGAAGCCGTTAGACGAAAGGCCAGAGCAGCAGCGTCATCAAGAAACCGAGGGTGCCCAGAATGGTCACCAGAAAGGTCCAGGTGCGCAGGCCATCGGCAACGTTCAGGCCCGCCAGTTTGGTGAACATCCAGTAACCGGCGTCGTTGATGTGCGACATGGCCAGACCGCCACCGCCCATGGCCAGGCAGAGCAGGGCCATGTGGTTGGCGCTCAGGTTCAGCGTGGCGATCAGCGGGCTGAGAATACCGGCCGTGGTCACCAGCGCCACTGTGGTCGAGCCCTGTACGGCGCGCAACAGCAGTGTCAACAGAAAGCCCAGGGCGAGAACCGGCAGGCCGGTGTTGCGCAGCGCTTCGGAGACGACCGCGCCAATACCGGTATCGACCAGCACCTTGCCGAACACGCCGCCCGCGCCTGCAATCAAAATCACCATCGCCACGCCGGGCAGTGCCGAACCCACGACATCGGACACCTGACTGCGGCTCCAGCCCCGGCGCGAACCCAGTAACCACGCGCAAAGCAGCGTGTCGATCAGCAGCGCCACCAGCGGTGCACCGAGAACGGTCAGCACGCTGCGCAGCATTGAGTCGGCCGGCAACATCGTGGTCGCCAGTGTGCCCAGCAGGATCAGAATGATCGGCAGCAGAATCAGCGCGATGATGATGCCTGCGCCCGGCGCCGGCGCTTTTGGCAGACGTGCCGCCAGGCTGCTGGCGCTTTCTTCCAGGCCCAGCACCTTGGCGTGTGCCGCTTCGGAGGTCGTTGAGTAATCGTTGTTCGCCCACGCCACCAGATCCTGGTTGGTGATGTGCGGACCGTAGACTTCGCTCCGAATATCGTCAGTCATCGGGTAGGTCTTGCGGGTGATGCGACCGGCAATCAGGTAGCCGATCAGGCACAACACAGCAACGATCGGCAGCCCGAACATCAACACGCGACCCAGGTCCGCCCCCAGCTGACCGGCTGCCGCAACGGCGCCCGGATGTGGCGGCAGGAAGGCGTGAACCGACAGCAGCGCGGCGCACATGGGCAGCGCGAAAATCAGCAGCGGTTTACGTGCGGCGCGAGCGACACCATAGGCCAGTGGCATAAGGATGATCACGCCCACTTCGAAGAACACCGGAATACCGACCATGAACCCCGCGACGGTCAGGGCCAGCGGCGTGCGCCGGTTGCCGAAGCGGTTGATCAGCGTCTTGGCCAGCGCCTCGGCGCCACCGGACAGCTCGATGATGCGGCCGATCATGGCGCCCAAGGCAATGATGATCGCGATGTGGCCGAGGGTTTTGCCCATGCCGCCTTCGATGGTCGCCACCAGATCGCTGGGTTTAACCCCGGCCACCAGCGCCACGATAATGCTGACCAGCATCAGTGCCACGAACGGTTGGAATTTGTATTTCAGGACCAGAAGCAGCAACAGCGCAATGCCGGCTCCGGCGATGATCATGAGCAATAGAGGAGTCATGTTGTGTCCCGTTGTTATTGTTTTCCGGCGAAGCCGGTCCGCCGAAAACCGGGAGTCCGGTTTTCGATCAAAACGCCGTTGGGGTTACCAGTTCACGCCAAACGTCTGGCGCAGTTCTTCCAGAGCCGCTGCGTCCAGCGGTTCAGGTTTAGGGTTGCTCATCAGCCAGAGGCGTGCCGTCTCCTCCAGCTCTTCCAGCGCATAAGAAGCCCTGGCGACCGAGCTTTCCCAGATCACCGGGCCGAGTCGCTCGAGCATCACGCCGCGCACGCTGTTCGCCAGTTTCGCCACCTGATCGGCAACGTTCGGCGAGCCGGGGCGCTCGTAGGCAATCAGGGGAATGTGCCCGACTTTCATCACCTGATACGGCGTGATGGGCGGGAGGATGTCGTCCGGTTTCCAGACGCCGGCCAGTGTCAGCGCGACCAGATGCGTCGAGTGGGTGTGCACTACGCCGCCGACGCTGGCATTGCGGTCGTAGACCTGACGATGCAGGGCCAGGGTCTTCGAGGGCTTGTCGCCGGACACCCATTCGCCGGCCAGATTGACCTTGGCGATGGCGTCAGGATCAAGACGCCCCAGGCACGCGTCAGTTGGCGTGATCAGCCAGCCATCGTCGAGACGCGCGCTGATATTGCCTGCGCTGCCAACGGTGTAGCCGCGCCCGAACAGCAAGCGGCCGATGGTGCAGATTTCTTCACGCTGCTGGTTTTCGGCGCTCACTGAACTGCTGGTTACGTTGCTCATTGCGCACTTCCTGCCAGCTGCTTGAGGGCTTTGTCGAAAAAGTCGCGGCCACCGAAATTCCCGGACTTCAGCGCCAGGGCCAGAGGCATCGCGCCGCTGCTGATGGTCGCTGGAACACCCGGGTCGATCTGCGCGCCGATCTTCAGCAGGCTCACGCCCAAAGCCTGAACCACGGCACCGGAGGTTTCGCCGCCGGCGACGACAAAGCGCTTAACGCCCGCGTCCAGCAGTCCGCGAGCGATCTGGCCCAGTGCGTCCTCGACCAGCGCGCCGGCACGTTCGACGCCGAGTTTTTGCTGCACGGCTTTGACTTCTTCCGGGCTGCTGGTCGCGTAGATCAACACGGTTTGCCCGGCATCGCGGGCGAACGCCAGCGCATCGGCAACAACCGGTTTGCCTTCAGCCAGTGCCAGTGGATCGATGCGCAGCGCAGGCCGGCTGGCCTCAAGCCAGGCGGCCACCTGGCCGTTGGTGGCGACCGATGCGCTGCCCGCCAGCACCACTTCACCGCCGTCGATCTGCTCAAGCTTCGCGGCATCGATATCACGCAATTTGCCCGCTTTACGGAAATTGCCCGGCAGCCCCAGCGCCAGACCCGAGCCGCCCGTGAGCAGCGGCAGGTCGGCGCAGGCCTCGCCCAGCGTGTACAGATCAGCGTCCGACAATGCGTCGGCAATCGCCATGATGACGCCTTCGGCACGCAGCTCGCTGATGCGTGCCCGCACGCCGTTGACGCCTTTGGCGATGCTGTCGTAACGCAACAAGCCCACCTTTTGGGTGGTTTGCGATTGCAGCACGCGTACCAGATTGGCGTCGGTCATCGGCGTCAGCGGATGGTTCTGCATGCCGCATTCGCTGAGCAATTGGTCCTGCACGAACAAGTGGCCGCGGAAAATCGTGCGACCGTTTTCCGGAAATGCCGGGCACGCCAAGGTGAAGTCGCTGTTCAGCGCCTTGAGCAGCGCCTCGCTGACCTGACCGATGTTGCCTTTGGCGGTGGAGTCGAACGTCGAGCAGTACTTAAAGAAGATCTGCTCACAGCCGCGATCACGCAGCCACTGCAGCGCGGCAAGGGATTCCTCAACCGCTTCTGCAGCCGGCGTGGTGCGGGATTTCAGCGCGATGACGATGGCGTCGGCATCCAGTTCGGCCAGGCTGTCGGCGCTTGGGATGCCAATGCTCTGCACGGTGCGCATGCCGCCCCGCACCAGCATGTTGGCCAGGTCGGTGGCGCCGGTGAAGTCATCGGCGATGCAGCCCAACAGAGGGCGCGGAGTCGTGGTGCTCATCAGCGTCATCTCAGTTGTTTTCAGGCTTGGCGGTCGGCAGTTCGATGCCCGGGAAAATCTTGATCACGGCGGAGTCATCCTCACGGCCAAAGCCTGCGGTGGAGGCCTGCATGAACATCTGGTGGGCGGTGGACGACAGCGGCAGCGGGAATTTGCTGGCGCGGGCGGTATCCAGCACCAGGCCCAGGTCTTTGACGAAGATATCCACAGCCGACAGCGGCGTGTAGTCCGCCTTGAGGATGTGCGGCACGCGGTTCTCGAACATCCACGAGTTACCGGCGCTATTGGTGATCACTTCGTACAGCGCGTCCGCGTCGACGCCTTCGCGCAGGCCCAGGGCCATGGCCTCGGCGCTGGCGGCGATGTGTACCCCGGCCAGCAACTGATTGATGATTTTGACTTTGGAGCCCAGGCCGTGGACGTCTCCCAGGCGATAGACTTTGCCGGCCATGCCGTTGAGGATCGCGTCGGCCTTGGCGTAGGAATCAGCCGGGCCGGAGGTCATCATCGTCATTTCACCCGCAGCCGCTTTGGCCGCGCCACCGGAGATCGGAGCGTCGAGGTAAAGCAGGCCTTTTTCGGTGAGGCGTTGACCCAGTTCGATGGCGAAGGTCGGTGCGACCGTGGCGCAACCGATGATCAGGCTGCCCGGGCGCAAGGCGGCGACTGCGCCGTTGTCGCCGAACAATACGGTTTCGGTCTGCTCGGCGTTGACCACGACGGTGATGATCACGTCGCAGGCAGCGGCCATGCTCGCAGGAGATTCACAGGCAACGCCGCCTTCGCTGGCGAATTGCTCGGTGACGGCCGCGCGCACGTCACAGGCATGAACGTTGAAGCCGCTGCGCAGCAGGGAGCGCGCAATGCCCAGGCCCATCGCACCCAGACCAATGACGCCGACATTCTTGTTATTCATGAATCTCTCCTCGGGTGAGCGCCGAAGTTCATCAGCACTCGAACGGTGTTTGTTCTGATCTGTTAAAGATAGTGAACCTGTGATCGGATAATGTGAAGTGCTTTTTTGAGTTAACAAAAATTAACATCAGCCTGATCGGGCACAAAAAAGCCCTGGCTGGCTGCCAAGGCTTGGGTGCACGGTTTTGGGTGGGATGTCTCTGTCAGCACGTAAATTGTGGGAGCGAGCTTGCTCGCGAAGCAGCAGGAGCATCCACCGCATCTTCAGCGGCTGAAAGACCGCTTCGCGAGCAAGCTCACTCCCACACCAGGGATGTCAGCCTCAGGAGAGCACGACCTTACCCACTGACGCCAACATCAACTCAACCCCCAGGGCGCGGATGCTGTCCGCAGCACCGTGGGCAAGACGGTCATCGCTGATGATCGTGTCGAATTGCTCCAGGCCCGCGACCTTGTACATGCCAAAGGTGCCGTATTTCGTGCTGGTCGTCAGGAGCACCGTGCGTGACGCGGACTGCATGGCCGCTTGCTTGACCTCAACCTTCAGCGCGGAAGGCGTAGTCGTGCCGCGCTGCAGGTCCCACGAGCTGGTGGACATGAACGCCACGTCGGTTGCCAATTGCCGCAAGGTTGCGGCGGCCAGCCCGCCGACACAGGATCGGTTCGGATGATCCAGCAGCCCGCCGGTGTGAATCACATCCACATGGGTCGCATCGGCGAGGGCGTTGACCACGCCAAAGTCGTTGGTCACCACCGTCATGCCCGCCAGCGCGACGATGTGCGGGACGATTTCCAGCGTGCTGGTGCCGGCGTCCAGGTACACGGTCATCTCGGGGTGCAGCAGGCTGGCGGCCAGTTTCGCCATCGCCTGTTTGTGCGGCAACTCGACCACCGCTTTGGACTGGTGACTGGGCTCGCTGTGAACCTGGCTGGCGATGCGCACCCCGCCGGTCACCGAGTAAGCGCGGCCACTTTGCTCAAGCAGCGCGATGTCGCGGCGAACGGTCATGTGTGAGCAGTCGAACATTTCCATGAGCTGATGCACGCTCAGCACCTGATGCTTGCGCAACTGACGCAGCATCAACTCCCGACGCTGATCGGGAATCATCGGCGCTGCGCCACTGAGGGTGGCGTCTTCTTCGCTGGACATGCAGGCTCCTGGGCAACGAGATACAGCCGACGTCGGCTGGGTGGCTGGCATCTTAGCCAATCGGGATGGCTGTGGCAGTAATGGCGAATAATCAGTGCGGCGTTACGCTCGTTTTACTGACTGAATGCGATGTTTAGTGGGACCGGCTTTAGCCGGGAAGGGGGCCGGTGTGTGCGCATCAAATTTGCGGTGTGGCGGGTGACGCCTTCCCGGCTAAAGCC